>NZ_PIGD01000012.1:0-175583 GCF_003050085.1 Vibrio sp. 10N.286.48.B8
GGTGCGGAAGATACGGTTCTGGAAAGCGATGAAACGTTCACGCTGACCGTTGGTGATAAGACCGCGACGGGCACCATCGAAAACGATGACGCGAAACCGACGATCAATGACATCGCGGATGTGAGCGAGGAAGAAGGCGACGCACTGGCGTTCGACGTGACCCTAAGCAATACGGCCGACACGGCACAAACGTACGCGTTCAGCCTGACGGATAACGAAACGGATAACACCGACTACGGCACAGTGTCGTTCAGCAACGGCGTGACGTACGATGCGGTCACAGGCCTGATCACCGTCCCAGCGAATACGGCGAGCTTCACGGTAACGGTAGCGGGTGCGGAAGATACGGTTCTGGAAAGCGATGAAACGTTCACGCTGACCGTTGGTGATAAGACCGCGACGGGCACCATCGAAAACGATGACAACAGACCTACAGCCACCGACTTCTCAGTAACCTTAGACAACCAAGATGAAGCATTCTTTACGTTTGATGGTGGTCAATCGGGCAGTCAAGATAACGTGGGCGACATTGAAGATGATGCTGCTGGTACTCCGGTTGATGTCAAAATTCTCGAAGAACCATTGTTCGGTAACCTTTACGACGTTAGTGGTGGTGGCAAAGTACTCATTGAAGCTGGAGATATAATCAGTAGTGACGCTCAAGTCGAATATGAACAAGATTCCAATGCTGTGGATAAGCTTGATTTTGTAGCAAGTACTTTTGCAGGCCAAGTCAACAATGGGTCTAGCAGCGTAAGTTACTTACAGGGCAATGTATTAATAAGCTCGGGGATTTACGATGGTAGCTCCCCAACCGACGCTAATGTAATCGATACAAATTCTTATTTGGTTTACGACAGTCAAAACCAAGAGGATGGTTTTGGTGTGTCAACTAATGCGAATTCAACTAGCGGAGAGTTGGATGTAGTTAGCGGTGGCAACCAGGAATATATCTCTGTTGATTATTCTCAATCTGGTGCAACCATTACAGAGGCTAATATTGAATTTGGTAGCGTATTCGGAAACTACAATGCGGGAAATAATGCTGGCGGTCGTATTGAGGTACTCGCTCTCGATGAAGATGGTAATGTTGTTGGGACGTTCTTCTTCGATAGCGATGAATCAGGCGAGAACGGACTGTCCATCGATAGCAACGGGAATGCGACAGTTAACATCCAAGTCGATGGAGGGTTTACTGAATTAAGAGTATTCACTACTCAAGACGGTTCTGATAATCCTAATAGAAACTCCAATATCACGCTTAAAGGCGTTGATGTAGTTAGTGCTGATCTCTCTGAAGAAATTGATTATCAGTCAGGCGATTCTAGCGGTTTACTTAGTGATGAAGTGGCTCAACTGACTATTACGTCCAATGCGACCAATCAGGCTCCAGTTGCTCAAGATGATACGGTATCAGTATTTGGTGGACTATCTGGATACTATTACAGCTCAAATGATAGTGTTAATGGCAATATTGATTCGATTCAAGGTGCGTTGGATGTTATTGCTAGCAAAGAAGCAGACCTAACCTTTGACGCCAAAGATATCAACTATACGCTAAATGGAAATAACAATGGCTTGAGCTCCCAAAGTCAGTTTGAAGACTTCTTAAATGATGACTCTAGCTCTGTTGAAGGTACCGTTGGTGCTCATACTGACGGTGTTGTTCAAATTAGTGGTTCAGTCTATCTAGAAGCTGGTGATTATGCATTTAAAGTGACCGCTGATGATGGCTACACGATATTAATTGATGGGGTTGAAGTTGCTACTGTTGACCAGAACCAGTCGTCTACAACTACCTTACATGACGCATTTGTGATTGATAGTGATGGTTATCATTCTATTGAAATCGTTTATTGGGACCAAGGTGGTGCTGCTAACCTAGACATCAATCTTGGTACGGTTGATGGCAATGGTAATTACAACAATGGCGAGCATGACTTAAACGATTTCCCGTTGATCGGTGATATTCTGTCTGTGCAAGAGGGTGAAACTTTAATTGTAGATTCGTCACTGCTTCTTGCTAACGATTACGATCCAAATACCGGTGACACCTTTACGATTGTCGCGGATGGATTTAGCTCAGTTGACGGAACGGTCTTATACGATCAAAACAGTGGTGAGATCTCCTTCACGCCAAATAGTAATGTGACGGGTAGTGCGTCGTTCACATATACCATTGTTGATAGTTCAGGCCTGACCAGTAGTGCAACGGTAACAACAACAGTTGCGCCAATTAGTAATGGATTGGCGGTTTCCGCCAACTTAACCAGTGTTAGTGGAAATGTTGCTGACTCTATTGTTGCAAGCATAGAATCTAGCTTGGCGAATAAGACAGTAGACCCAAATGCTGATGGCGACGACAACCATCTTCAGACTACAAGTGGTGCTTGGCTAGATGCCCTTGGTGGCAATGATACTGTTGTATACAACAATGGCGATCATATGCAGGTACTTGGCCGAGAAGGCGATGACATTATTGTCGGCAATGACGGCGGTCTTGGCGTTGTTTCTGAAAACCTACAAGGCGGCGACGGTAGTGACATTTTGGTTGGCGGTATAGATGCATCAACAAGCATTAATTTGTTGGGTGATGATACTGGAGAATTTGGCAATGATGTTCTCATTTCTCGTAGCCCAACAACGAGCACAGCATACTATGGTGGTTCAGGCAATGATGCAGCATATCTAACAGGCCAAAGAACAGACTACACCTTTAGTACAGCAGGAGCTCCAGATTTTCGCTTAACTCATACTGGAACAGGGAATGCAAATCATGACTTTTATAGTATCGAGTCGTTGTATTTCTCTGACGGCAAGTTTGAAGTTCAGAGCGGTACCCTAGTTAAAGTTGCTGAGGTTTATGAACTTAACATTGATATCGTTCTGAATGACAACGACGGTAGCGAGCAAGTAAGTTCATTGGTCGTGAGTGATGTACCTTCCGATGTAACGCTCTCGACAGGTACTAAACAAGCTGATGGAACCTGGGTGATTGATCCGGCTGAGTTAGATAGTGTAGGGAAGTTAACAGTCATTGTTGAAGCACCAGTTAATACGGCACCAGTTCTGACTGTTACAGCAGGCGCTTACGAGGTCGATGGTCAAGGTCAACCTGTAGATTCAGAAGTACTTGCTGATACTCAAACCGGTATTGTTATAGCGCCTAGCTTAGGTAATGAAAATGGCGATAACACGATCATTGGCTTTGATGGTGACGACGTACTGTTTGGAGATACTGGCGGTGTTGTGGATAACTCGGTCGCACCGACGAATTACAATATTGCTTTAGTTGTTGATACGTCAGGCAGTATGAAAGACGCACTCAATAGTAACAGTAGCCAGTCTAAGTTAGATGTGGTTAAAGCATCACTTATTGCTATGTTGGCTGATATTGCATCTCATCCGGGTATTATAAATCTGGCGTTGATTGGTTTTGAGGCTAGTGCGAGCATACAAATAGATTTACAAAACTTAGAAGAGTCAGACTTAGAGCAGACAGTCAACTCAGCGATCAATGATTTGACTGCGGATGGCGCAACTAACTACGAGGCTGCGTTTGATTCTACTAAAGATTGGTTTGCTGATGGTGACCAATCATCGAGTTATGAAAACTTAACGTTCTTCTTAACTGATGGAAAACCAACTGTGTCGAACAGTTCAAACAGCAGCGGCTCTACTACCCAGTTTGATGAGTTTGCTGACTCTGTTACTGCTTTCGATGAGCTAGCGGATGTATCAAAAGTTAGAACGATAGGTATCGGAGATGGCATTGATTCTGAAATATTAGAGCACTTCGTGAGTGACAATGGTTCTTCGTACATTTATTCATCAACTACAACGCAACTTGCAAACTTCAGCTCTAGTACAGGTGAATCTTGGAGCCTTGAGAACTTTGCGGTTTCCGGTGGTACAGCAGTACTGACTAACTCAAGCATCTTGCTAACCGATACGGGTGATATTAATAGCTCAGCTTCGATGACCAGCCCCGAGTTTGTTGTTGCTAGCGGCGAAGCGTCAGTACTGACATTTGATGCATCACAGGGTAACTATTTTGGTGGCGGTGATGTGTTTGGCTGGAGTGTTCAGAAATTTGATGAACAAACTCAAACATGGGTAAGTGTATCATCTGGAAGTAGTACTGGCTCGATTGAAACAGATCTACTTCATGAAGGTAAGTACCAGTTAGTACTCTCTGTTTATGAAGACCAAAGCGGATACACAGCAGACGTATACTTAGACAACTTTATAATCAAGACAGTAACAAGTACGACAGGCGATGTTGAAATCGTTCAGTCAAGTCAAGGCTTAGATGCAGCACTTGAGGAAGGTAGCAACGAAATTACGCTACTGCCTGTAGGTAGTGATGATCTAAGCGGCGGTGCCGGTAACGATATTTTGTTTGGTGATGTTATCAATACAGATAACTTGCCATGGGGTGATAATGGCCTTGTTCGTCCAGATGCGTTAGCTGATGGTTCGGGTATGGAAGCTCTAACAACGTTCTTACAGATGTTGAATGGTGCAGAACCTACAGACATGGAAATCTACGAATATGTTAAAGATAACCATGAGTTGTTTAATGCAGACAGTGATACGCGTGGTGGCGATGATACCATTACAGGTGGACTAGGCGATGATATCCTCTACGGTCAAGGTGGTGAAGATACACTTATCGGTGGTCTTGGTGATGATATCTTAACTGGTGGTGATGGTGATGATCTGTTCAAGTGGGTCGACGAACCTTTCCAAGGTGATGTCGATACGATAACCGATTTTGCTCTAGGGGAAGACCATCTTGATATCTCTGAGTTGTTACCAAACGAAAGTTCAATGTTTGATCTTCTTGATCATATCACTATTGAAAAGGTTGATAATGGCGGCGGTGATAAAGACCTCGTGATTACCATTTCAGAAAACACAGATAATACAGGCCAAAGTCAAACGATTGTTCTCGACAACGTAGGTAATCAGTTCGACTCGGTAAATTCACAAGGTGATGGCTCTGTTGTTAATGGTGATTTGACCAACTTGGTGAGTCAGTTGTTCGTGAACTTACCTGACCAATACTAAAAAAGGGCCGAAAGGCCCTTTTTTATTAACTCGTTATCTAAAGCTTAACTGTCTACAGAACTTTACAAGCAAAGCCTTTTAGGTAGAAGCCTTCTGGGTAAGCAGTGTCAGTTAGGTGGTCGGCTGCTTGCTCGAAGCGCTCTACGAACTTAACAGTGCGGCCTGCGTCTAATGCTGCATCAGCGATGATCTTTTGGAATAGGTCTGTACCCATTAAGCCAGAGCAAGAGTAGGTGAGTAGGGTGCCGCCTGGTTTCAGGATTTGCATTGCAAGCATGTTAACGTCTTTGTAGCCGTTAGCGCCTGAAGTTAGGTTGTTCTTGCTTGAAACAAACTTTGGTGGGTCCATGATCACTACGTCAAACTTAGTGCCTTGGTCACGGTACTCACGAAGCAGTTTGAAAACGTCAGCGTTAAGGAACACAGCGCGCTTTTTCGAGATATCAAACTCGTTAAGTTCAGCGTTGAATTTAGCCGTATCAAGAGCAAGTTGAGATACGTCAGCGTTGATAACACGCTTCGCGTCGCCTTTGAGTGCGTAAAGGCCAAAGCCACCTGTGTATGAGAAACAGTTAAGGACATCTTTGCCTTTAACGTACTTCATCGATTCTTTGCGGCTATCACGTTGGTCCATGTAGAAGCCCGTTTTGTGGCCTTCCATAATGTTCACGCTGATCTTAACGCCGTTTTCTTCAATCACGATAGACTTCGGTGGTTCTTCACCGTGAAGAACGCCAACAACCTGTTCTAAGCCTTCTTTCTTACGAACTGCCACGTCTGAACGCTCGTAGATGTTACAGTCAGGGAAGCATTCAATTAACGCTTCAACCAACACGCTTTTGTTAAACTCAGCGCCAGCACTTAGCAGTTGGCAAACAAGGAAGTCTTGGTATTTGTCGATTGTGATGCCAGGCAGGCCATCAGACTCTGCAGCTGTTAGACGGTAACCCGTTAGGCCGTCACGTTCGATGATGTCTTCACGTAAAGACTGTGCATCTTGAATTCGTTTTACAAAGAACGCCTTGTTGATTTCTTCTTTTTCAAATGTCCAAACACGAGCTCGAATTTGAGATTCTGGTGAGTAAGCCGCTTTTGCAAGCCACTGACCATTTTGAGCATATACGTCTACAGTTTCACCTTGTTTTGGTTCGCCTTCGACCTTATCGATACCGCGAGAAAATACCCAAGGGTGTTTGCGGCGTAGTGATTTATCTCGGCCTTTAGCTAGATGAATTGAAGGAGTCATAATTTACTCTGTTTGTTGAATTTGAAGGAGGGGTATTGTCGGGGAAGTACAGGTGAAAAGCAAATAAGAAAGGGCTGCAGAAGCAGCCCTAGTATGATTAATCAACACTTAGTGGTTGGATATCAGTATTAAGCTTTAAGACCTGTCAGCAAACCTTCCATCGTATCGCTTTGTTTACGAAGTTGGTCGACATTGGAATTACTCTTACTGATCATCTCGCAGATACTGTCTGATTGATGACGAATCTCTTCAACACTTTGTGCAATGTTGTCAGCGACTACGCCTTGTTCTTCAGCCGCGGTAGCAATTTGAGTGCTGCTATCTGAAATAGACTGGTTCTTTTCAGCTAATGAACCGATCTCAACGTTCACTTCCGACATCAGTGTTTGGCCTTCACCAGCATTGTTTACCGTTACTTCCATCAGTTTGGTCAGTGATTGGCTGTTACGTTGTAATGACTCAATCATACTTTGGATTTCAACCGTTGCTTGTTGAGTACGACCAGCAAGGGCACGAACTTCATCGGCAACAACAGCGAATCCACGTCCTTGCTCGCCTGCACGTGCAGCCTCTATGGCAGCATTCAGTGCCAATAGGTTAGTCTGCTCTGAAATGCCATTGATGGTTGCGACCACTTCATCGATCTGCGCCGCGTTGGCATCAAGTTCTTCTACTGCTTGTGAAGCGGATTGGATCTCTTGAGATAGGTTAGAGATAGACTCCAATGTATTTGAAACCTTGACTTGACCACTCTGCGCAACGCCGCGAGCGTCCATCGTTTGTGAACTAGACTCATGAGCAAGGGTAGCTACTTCGCGAATCGTAGCAGCCATTTGCTCCGTTGCACTTGCTAAGCTATTCAGGTGTTCTTGTTGGTTACCAGAGATGTCTGAACTTTGTTGTGTTGACTGGTTTAAGTCCGAGCTGATCTGCTGCATTAGAGCGACAGACTCTTGGATTGACAGAACCATGTTTTGTTCACGCTCTGCTACTTTGTCGATCGTAATAGCGATTTCACTAAACTCATCACGAACTAAGAAGTAGTTCATGCGGCAAGTTAGGTCACCATTAGCCAGTGTGTTTAAAGCTTTGTTCATAGAGAACATCGCACCACCGATGAAGGTCATGATGTAGTAAACACCCAGCGCGATAAGCGTTAGGGTTACAGCGATGATAGAAACCTGAGTCGTAGACAGAGCAGACCAAAGGTTTTGGTCATGGTTAGCAACTAGGCTGAATGCACCATTCATTACCGAAACAGAACCAGCACCGTAGCCCAAAGAGATGGTTTCAGAGCTGCTGACAAGTTGAGCGACTTGATCTTTAGTGAGTTGACCTGCTTCGATAAGTCCTTTCATCAAGAGCATTTCTTCTTGATAAAGGTGAGCAAGCAAAGAGTCCGCGGCGCTATCTAAAACGAGAGTTAATATAACTAGGGCGAGAAGAGGTAATAAGAAGAGTAGATAGAACTTTTCTTGGATTTTTAGGTGAATGAGATATTTGTCAATCCAACGAAATGGGATTTCTTTCATAATCGTTATACTCGAAGTAAGTCCACCAATAAGTGGTGAATGAATAGAAGCTCAACTATATCATTCATATAAATTATGAGGCAACGTTATGGAAAGTTCACAATATATTTTTGTCGTGTCAGGCGTAGTTCAATGTGTTGGGTTTCGTTACCACACCAGTAGGCAGGCGCAAGCTATGGGTCTCTCAGGCTATGCGAAGAACTTAAATGATGGTCGAGTTGAAGTATTAGCTGTCGGAGAGAGTCAGCAAATAGAGAAGTTGCATGCTTGGCTCAACATAGGCCCTTCGAGTGCAATCGTAGACAACGTAGAGATGCATCAAGTTAAAGATAGTGAGCGCCAAGACGTACGTGTAGGGACGTTTAAAATACTGTAGTTATGGCACTACAGTATTTATATCGAGCGTAATTAAATAACTTAAAGCGGGTTAGGTTTTTACAAGCACTTTGCTGGTTTAGGTAAACCGGCGAGCTTGGTTGCTTGTTTTGCCGGCCCTTTTTTGAATAACTTGAATAGGTACTTGCTGTTACCTTTTTCTGGGCCGTGCGCTTTTTCCATCGCTTTAACTAGCATACGAACCGCTGGTGAGGTATTGAACTCTTCGTAAAAGCTCCTTACAAAATGGACGACTTCTAAGTGTGCATCCGTAAGTTCAATAGCTTCATCTTGAGCAAGTATTTCAATCATACCTTCTTCCCATTGCGTGTAATCCAATAGGTAGCCTTGAGCGTCGGTTTCGATTTGCTTGCCGTTATATTCAAACATGTTTAATCCAGAATCCAATTAACTATGCGGGTAGGGTACATGACCAAGTTTATCTTTCTCAACTGAAATTGTAGCTATCCATAGAAATATCGTACTTATAGATACAAAAAAGCCCAAGAGGTAGGCTCTTGGGCTAGATATTCTTCAATGATGGGAACGATTAGTCGTCGTTGCCCATGATGCCTAGGATGCTTAGCAGGCTGATGAAGATGTTGTAGATTGATACGTACAAGCTGATCGTTGCAGAGATGTAGTTTGTTTCACCGCCACGAATGATGTTTTGCGTTGTAAGCAAGATAACACCAGTCGAGAATAGGATGAACATACCGCTCATTGCCAATGATAGTAGAGGCATCTGTAGGAAGATATTTGCAACCATACCTACAAGCAGTACTACAAAACCAGCTAATAGCATGCCGTTAAGGAACGACAGGTCACGCTTAGTTGTTAGCGCGTAAGCTGATGCGCCCATAAACGCCAGTGCTGTACCGCCAAGTGCAGTTAGGATTACATCACCCATGCCTGCGCCAACGTACATATTAAGAATTGGACCAATGGTGTAGCCTAAGAAACCTGTAAATAGGAATGTGAAGACTAGACCCATGCTGTTGTCACGGTTCTTCTCTGTTAGGAAAAGTAGGCCGTAGAAGCCAACAAGCATGATAATAAGACCCGGGCGAGGAAGGTTCATCGCCATGGATACGCCTGCTACAACAGCAGACCAAAGTAGTGTCATAGACAGTAATGCGTAGGTGTTACGCAACACTTTATTGGTTTGCAGAGCACTTTCTTGAGATGCTGTGCGTGAAAACATAGGGCTGTTCATAATCTTCCTCGTAAGGTGACTTCAATAGTTATTAGTACATTTATGGGGGTGAAAGTTCGAAAAATCAAGTCTTTCATTCCTCCTGTATACATAAAATAATAATAAAAATAGTCGGTTAAGTGTTTCTGAAGGTGTAACAAAGTATTTCTTTAGGCTGTAATTAAGTATAGCTAAAATACGATCTTCAACCTTTAGTCGTCATAGCCAGTTATTTAGAACTTTAGAAAACCATCTATAACCTTGAAAAATAAAGAGGCGACCTAAGCCGCCTCTATAGTTTATGCATCATAACACATTAATGGTGTAAGATTTGACTTAAGAAGTTCTGCGTTCTGTCTGATTGTGGGTTTTCAAAGAAGTCGACAGGGTTGTTCTCTTCTATGATTTCACCGGCATCCATGAAGATAACGCGATCTGCTACCTCTTTAGCAAAGCCCATCTCGTGCGTCACACAAAGCATTGTCATGCCTTCTTCCGCTAGCTCAACCATTACGTCTAATACTTCACGAACCATTTCTGGATCGAGTGCCGACGTTGGCTCATCAAACAGCATCACTTGAGGGTTCATACACAAAGAGCGAGCGATAGCTACACGCTGTTGTTGACCACCTGAAAGTTGACCTGGGAACTTGTCTGCTTGCTCAGGAATTTTCACACGCTCTAGGTATTTCATCGCAATCGCTTCAGCTTCTTCTTTCGGCATCTTTTTGACCCAGATAGGGGCCAAAGTACAGTTCTCTAATACCGTCAGATGTGGGAACAGATTGAAGTGCTGGAAACACATGCCTACATCTCGGCGAACGGCTTCGATGTTCTTGAGATCTTCCGTCAATTCATTACCTGAAACAAAGATATGACCCTTTTGGTGCTCTTCTAATCGGTTGATACAGCGGATCATCGTTGATTTACCTGAGCCGGAAGGGCCACAGATAACGATTTTCTCGCCTTTTTTAACTTCTAGGTTGATGTTCTTAAGTACGTGGAATTCACCGTACCATTTGTTCATGTCCTTCAACTCGATCATAAGACCTTGAGAGTTGTTTTCTGTCTGCTGCGTCATAATACGTCCTTGATCTTGTTAATTATCGTTTGTGACCGGTGTGAAGTCTGTTTTCTAGCCATATCGAATATCTCGACATGCCAAAACAGAACACCCAGAACACTAACGCGACAAATACATAACTTTCTGTTGAATACCCAAGCCATTCAGGGTCGGTATTCGCGGCTTGGCCAATTCCTAACACATCAAACATACCAATAATCAAAACAAGACTGGTATCTTTGAACAAACCAATGAAGGTGTTCACAATTGAAGGAATCGTGATTTTAAGAGCTTGAGGAAGAATGATAAGCCCTGTCTTTTTCCAGTAGCTTAGTCCCAGAGCATCAGCCGCTTCGTATTGGCCTTTTGGTATTGCTTGTAAACCACCACGAATTACTTCTGCCATGTAGGCTGCACTGAATAGTACTACCCCAACAAGTGCTCTAATCAGCTTATCGGTTTCTGTTCCTTCTGATAAAAAGAGCGGGAGCATAACTGAGGCCATGAATAGAACGGTAATGAGCGGTACGCCACGCCAAATTTCGATGTATACGGTACACATACTACGAATGATTGGCATCTCTGAACGACGCCCAAGCGCAAGTGCAACACCAATAGGGAGTGACACTACAATACCAACAAGTGCGATGATCAGTGTGACCAGTAGACCACCCCATTTATGGGTATCGACAACTTCTAACCCAAAGACACCACCGTATAGCAAGCCAGCAATGATAAATGGGTAGATGTTTACGAAGAACAACCAGATCCACGTACGTTTAGGTGTTTTTTCGTAGGCCAGTAAGGCCACAAAAATGGCTAACGTAGCGTAGAAGAGGCGAGGTCGCCACAGTTCAGCTTCTGGGTAGAAGCCATACATGAATTGCTCCCAACGAACGCTAATAAAGACCCAACAAGCGCCTTCGCTAGTGCAGGCATCGCGTGTGGTTCCTATCCAGTCGGCACTGATGAATGCCCAATCCGCTACTGCCCATATAAGGGTAAAAGCAAAGTAAGCAAGAACCACAGTGACGACGCTGTTAATTGGTCCATTAAATAGATTTTTTCTTAACCAACCGACTGGCCCAACGGTATTCGCTGGAGGCGGAAGATCAGGTTGAAATTGATGTGTACTCATCTTATCTCTCCACCAACGCTACTTTGCGGTTGTATATGTTCATTAGAGCAGATGTTAATAGGCTCAAGGTCAGGTAGACGCCCATTGTCATCGCGATTACTTCGATAGCTTGTCCAGTTTGGTTTAATGTTGTTCCTGCAAATACAGAGACAAGATCAGGGTAACCAATGGCCATCGCAAGTGATGAGTTTTTGGTCAGGTTTAGGTACTGACTGGTTAGTGGTGGGATAATAATTCTTAATGCCTGTGGGATAATGACAAGCTTAAGGGTTCTAGACCGTGGGATTCCTAGAGACATAGCAGCCTCTGTTTGCCCATGGTTTACGGCGTTAATACCTGAACGAACAATCTCGGCAATGAACGCTGCTGTGTAGATACTTAAAGCAAGCATCAATGCAGCAAGCTCCGGGATTATGCTAATACCACCCTTGAAGTTAAACCCTTTTAAAACAGGGTAATCCGCAGAGATAGGCATACCCATAACAAAGTAAGTCACCAACGGCAAGCCTAAAATCAACGCTGCAGCAATTCGAAACATCGGTGTTTGTTGGCCGGTAAGTTTCTGTTTGTTATTAGCCCAAATGTTGATAATAAACGTAGCGATAATACCAACAATCAATGATGCGATAACAATGCTACTGCCTTGCTCTAACACTGGAGCAGGGAAGTACAATCCACGTACGTTCAAGAAAATTGCTTCACCTAGGCTCATGCTTTGACGAGCAGAAGGCAAGGCTTGCAGTACGGCGAAGTACCAGAAAAAGATTTGCAAAAGAAGGGGGATATTTCGGAATATCTCAATGTAGACAGCTGCAAATCGGCTAACTAGCCAGTTTGAAGAGAGTCTAGCGATACCCATACTAAAGCCCAGTATCGTGGCTAGCATGATGCCTAGTACTGAAACTAAAGCGGTATTGAGAAGACCGATAAAGAATGTACGACCGTATGAGAAGGTCTCGTCGTATTCAATCAGTGTTAAGCCGATGCCAAAACCAGCTTCTTGGGAGAGAAAATCAAAACCAGTGGCTATACCACGGGAATCTAAGTTAGTGAGCGCATTATTTACAATCGTGTAAAAGAAAGCACAAAGCGCCCCGACGGCGATAATTTGGAAAATGATGGAGCGAAAAGTGGGGTTGTAAAATAAGTTGGCACTTTTGGGCTGTGGCTTTGCCTGCGCTGGAGAAATAGTTTCATTAGGTTTCATACTACTATAACCTCAAATCCATTTAATAAATAGGGCGGAAAACTCCGCCCTAATTGATGCTTGAAAATTTATTAACGGATTGGTGGAGCGTACATAAAGCCGCCCGCATTCCATAATGCATTTACACCACGAGAGATTTGAAGTGGAGAACCTGTACCAACAGTACGCTCAAAACTCTCACCGTAGTTACCAACTTGCTTAATTACTTGGTAACCCCAGTCGTCACGAATGCCAAGGCCTTTACCTTTAGGGCCGTCTACACCAAGAATACGTTTGATGTTTGGATCTTTTGACTTAAGCATTTCGTCTGCATTCTTAGAAGATATGCCGTATTCTTCCGCGTTAATCATTGCTGAAAGTGTCCACTTAGCAACGTTAAACCATTTGTCATCATCTTGACGAACAACAGGACCTAGAGGCTCCTTAGAGATGATTTCAGGAAGTACTTGTGCAGATTTAGGGTCAGCGAGGTTTAGGCGAAGTGCGTATAGACCAGATTGGTCGGTCGTTAGCACGTCACAACGACCTGCGTCGAAACCTTTAGATGTTTGTGCCGCTGTATCGAATACCACTGGCTTGTAAGACATGCCACTGTTACGGAAGTAATCGGCTAGGTTGAGTTCAGTTGTTGTGCCTGATTGAACACATACAGAAGCGCCATCAAGCTCTTGAGCACTTGTTAGTCCAAGCTCTTTCTTAACCATGAAGCCTTGACCATCGTAGTAGTTAACGCCTACGAAGTTCAGACCTAAAGCAGTGTCACGATGTAGTGTCCATGTTGTGTTACGAGATAGTACGTCGATTTCGCCAGATTGAAGCGCAGTAAAACGCTCTTTTGCGGTTAGAGGTACATACTTAACTTTAGTCTTGTCACCGAGTACAGCCGCTGCAAGAGCTTGACAATACTCAACATCAATTCCTTCCCATTCACCTTTTGAGTTAGGGTTAGAGAACCCTGGAAGACCTGTACTTACACCACAAGTTAGAAAACCTTGAGATGTGACTTTGTCCAGAGTGCTTTCTGCCGCTGATGCTGATGTTGCCATCATCGCAGTTGATGCAGCTACTACTGAAGCAAGAAGTGTTAGTTTATTTGTCATTTGTATCCTTCCTTGTTAACCAGGTGACACCTGATACTCGTGCTCGTTTGAGTGTCTCTTATGTGTTGCGTTTTCTATGACCTTGTTGCTCAAATTACAAGAGTTGCATTTTGCAAATGAAACTGTGTGCGATTTAAGCAACTGTTTATAAGGTTAGGAAAGGATCCGTAGTTTCACAAATGTATAATTTAAAAAGAATTTTGAATGAAATCACAAATCCGAACACAATTAGAATGACCAAATGTTAACTGAATGTAAATAGTGCAACAGTTCACACTGTTGGTGCAACGAGATTTAGAGTTTTATATTGATAATTGACTAGATAAATATTCTGAATGAATGTCACAGTTGTGGAGCATTAACCTTAAAAAAGATTGAAATTTGGTCAATAAATATTTTTATTGCACTTCGATAGTTATGAATATGCTCCAAATTTGGTAGCATGGCTGAATAGTTATTGAAGTAATCTCAAGGAAGAACATGCGTTATTTCCCAATGTTTTTGGATGTAGAAAATAAGCCAATCTTAGTGGTTGGTGGAGGTGAGGTTGCTTGCCGTAAAGTCGACAGCTTGTTACGCGCTGGGGCTGATGTGACTTTGGTATCTCCCAAGGTCGCACCTTACTTAAAGCAGCTTGTTGATGAAAATAAACTTCACTGGGTGCAAAATTTTTACTCGTCACAGATCATATCGAATAATTACCTGCAGGTGTGGGCGACGACAGACAACCCAAGCTTGAATCATCAAGTACATAATGATGCAAAAAAAATGGGTATTCTTGTCAATGTGGTTGATGATTTACCTTATTGTGACTTCATTACGCCATCAATGATTAATCGCGGAAGGATCCAAATTGCCATCTCTAGTGGCGGTGCATCACCTGTTTTGGTGAGAAATATTAGAGAAAAACTCGAAACGGTATTGCCACAAAATATAGGTTTGATAGCAGATTTCGGTGCATCAAAACGCAATTCGATCAAAGAGTCATTCCCAACCGTCGACGAGCGTCGTAAGTTTTGGGAGCGTTTCTTGTCATCCAGTTTTATCGAGCAGGTGACTGACAGAGAGCAGTTAGAGTCTTACTATCAGCAAGCGCTAACGGAAGGCATTGATAGCGAAGGACAGGTGACTTGGATTGAATTCGAGCAGGACGTTGAGTTGCTGTCTATGAAGGCTTTACGTTTGATGCAAGAGGCAGAACTCGTACTTTCACCGAGCGATTGTCCATTTGAATTTATCGACCTATGCCGTCGAGACGCAGAAAGAGAGAGCTATGCTAACAGCGGAGAGCTATCAACCAAGCTTGAGCAGGCAAGAGCTGAGAAATTACGAGTGTGTGTCTTTATTCCACCAGCAAGCGTAGAGTTTAATCTGTTGGTCGGTAAAGACCTAAAATTGTCAGCAGCCCAAGTACTCAGTTGAGGTAGTTGTTTCTAGTTGAAATAAGAGCTTTCTGGTTGTTTTAAATCGGCTAGAGGCTCGGAATAAAACTAAAACTGGACCTGATAAATAAAAAGCCACTTCCGATAAAGAAGTGGCTTTCTGCTATTTCATACACGACATTGTGATGATGAATGAGCAACTGAAACAAGCGGTCGCTCATACTCAAAAATTAGTCGCGGAAGTTGTCAAACTGGAATGGTTGACCAAGCTCACCGTTGCGAACTAGAGCCATAACAGCTTGTAGATCATCACGTTTCTTACCTGTTACACGAACTTTGTCGCCTTGGATAGAAGCTTGAACTTTAACTTTGTTATCTTTGATTAGTTTAACGATCTTCTTCGCTACATCAGTTTCAATGCCTTGCTTAAAGATAACCGTTTGGTGCCAAGTGCGACCTGTTTGGTCTGCCGCTTTTGCTTCCATCGCGTTAGGATCAACATTACGCTTTGTTAGGTTGCTACGAAGGATATCGCGCATTTGCTTCAGTTGAAAATCGTCTTGAGCAGTCAATTTTACTGATTCATCTTTGTAATCAAAGCTTGCTTCAACGCCGCGGAAATCGAAACGAGTCGATAGTTCACGGTTTGCGTTGTCTACCGCGTTACGCAGTTCTACTGCTTCTACTTCAGAGATAATGTCAAATGATGGCATTGTGTTGTTTCCTTAAGCTAAGTTTCTATCTTTAATTGCTGTTGCAAGCATGTCTAGCATTGTTGCCGTATCTTCCCAGCTTAGGCATGGGTCAGTAATTGACTTGCCATATTCTAGGTTGTTGATGTCGGTCATTGGTTGGTTACCTTCAACAATGAAGCTTTCTGCCATGATGCCTGCAATTTGGTTCTTGTTAGATTTAATTTGCTCACAAATGTCTTGTGCAACTTCTAACTGCTTACGGTGCTGTTTCTGACAGTTAGCGTGGCTGAAGTCTACAACCAAACGTTGAGGCAGGTCGAATTCAGCCAGTTGCTTACATGCGGTATCTACAGATTCAGCGTCGAAGTTAGGGCCTTTATCACCACCGCGTAGAATAACGTGACCGTATGGGTTGCCAGAAGTACGGTAAACCGTCATGCGGCCATTCTTATCTGGAGAGTAGAAGTAGTGTGACGCATGCGCTGCACGAATTGCATCGATAGCAATCTTGATATTGCCGTTGGTCGCGTTCTTGAAGCCAACTGGGCAAGACAGTGCAGAAGCCATTTCACGGTGAATCTGAGATTCAGTTGTACGAGCGCCAATCGCGCCCCAAGTGATAAGGTCTGCAATGTACTGACCTGTGATCATATCAAGGAATTCAGTTGCTGTTGCTAAGCCAAGCTTGTTGATGTCTAACAGAAGCTTACGAGCTTTGTTTAAGCCCGTTTCAAGTGCGTATGAACCATCAAGGTTTGGATCGGTAATCAAACCCTTCCAACCTACAACCGTACGAGGCTTCTCGAAGTAGGTTCTCATTACAACGAACAGTTCATCTTTGTACTGGTCTTGAATCTGGCTTAGGCGCTCAGCGTAATCAAGTGCCGCATCTGTATCGTGAACAGAGCAAGGGCCTACGATAACTAATAGGCGGTTATCACGACCAGTTAGGATGTCTTCGATTTGGCGGCGAGAATTTTTAATGCGCTCAGCAACGTCGTCAGTAATAGGGTGTGCATTGCCTAGTTCGGCAGGAGTTGGCATAGGACCCAGAGCTTGGGTTCTCAACTCATCAGTTTTTAATGGCATGTGATAGCTTTTTTATTCTATTGCGAAGTGGTTAAGATAACGGAATTGAACAGAGGAATAAACTCTATTGAGTCAAAGTTATCTCAGTTATTGCTAATATTCTTATTTTTATCAGCAGGCCAGCGTCAAATAAGGGATTTTCACTTGTATTAACAGGCAGCTATCGGTATTTTCGTTTGAACACAACATAAAAATGCTGGAGCAGCAATGACTCAAGAAAATCAAAGCACTTTGCACCCAGAACTTGTTTTAGGTGATGTGCTGCCTTCTTACAACGATAATAATAATTCCAACCACTTATACGTTTCATTATCCGAATTGGTAATGGACCGCGTCTTCTACCACCCAAGTATTGAAAGTCATTTAGATACACTTACTGATATCGAAAAAACGTCTTTAAATGCGATCCTTGGTGATAAAACAGTTGATGAGCATTTTGTTTCGACCTTGGTGATTGCGATTCAAGCTGCCGTTCAGCCAAATCACACTTCTGTTCGTATCGCATTAAGCAGTGCAGACAGTTATGGCTTCCGTTCGCTGCTTGGCGGTAACTGTGAAGTTGAAGAGATTAACCCAGCACTAGGCGTTCGTGGCGTTGCTCGTTACGCGACACCAGAGTACAGCAAGGCTTTCGCTTTAGAGTGTCAGGTCATTAAAACGTTGCGAGAGCAGGGCATTAACGTTGAAGTGGTTGTACCGTATGTACGAGCATTAAGCGATGCAGCTAAGATTATTGATCTGCTTGCAGAGCAAGGCTTACCACGCGGCCTGAATGGTTTGAAAGTACTGTTCTCATGTGATGTGCCGTCTGCAGTGTTACTGAGCGAACGTCTATTGCATTACTTTGATGGTGTTGTGGTAAACGTTGATAGCTTAGCGTCTTTCACTTTAGGTGTAGATAAGGACAATGAAGCTCAGAAACACGCTTTCGATCCACAAAACGAGGCCGTTATTACCTTGTTAGATATGATTGTTAAAGCGACGCTGCATGCGAAGAAGCCTGTACTGCTGGTGACTCAAGGCTTGGTGGATTACCCGCGTCTACAAGGTTACATTGCCGATCTTGAAGGCGTAGAAACGGTCGTGACTGCATAAATCGGCTTGCTGTTTAAGTTAAATCAACTTGCTTGAAGCGCTAAAGCTTTGATAATGAAAGAGGTATCATTATGCGATGATATCTCTTTTTTGTAACATTTTTTTGACATCCCTATCGCTAATCGATTAACTGGTCTGATGACTGATTTGACTAGGTAATCCGAATGTTGACCCCTCTACAAAAAGCAAATTTCTACTTGAGCATGTTTGGTTTTTTCAAAGTGCCTCTGATCTGGCTGTGCAGGCCAAAATTGCTCGCACTGGATAACCAACATGTTGAGGTCAAAATCCCTCTTAAAAGGCGAACGAAGAACCATCTTAATAGCATGTACTTTGGCGTATTGGCTGTGGGTGCTGATGTGGCAGGGGGCTTTCTTGCGATGAGCAAATCTCAGCAGCAAGGTGAAAAGATTTCGTTGGCATTTAAAGAGGTGACGGGTAACTTCTTAAAGCGTCCAGAAGGCGATGTGCATTTCACTTGTAACGACGGTGAGTTGATCAACACTATGCTTGCAGAAACCATGTCCACTGGGGAGCGAGTGAATCAACCCGTAACTATTATCGCGACTTGCCCATCTTTGCATGGCGACGAGCCGATGGCCGAGTTCACGCTAACGCTTTCGATTAAGAAAGTCCCGTCTCGAAAATAGTTTGAAAGTAAAAGGTAACCGTTGAATTAGTGACAAGAACGGTATGTGAATTGAATATCCACATACCGTAACAAGATTAAGATTCTTGAGTGATTTGCTCGATGTCGACGATCTTTGAACGGTTCATCACGATTTTCCAACGGTAATAGGTCGGTTCGTTATCGTGATTATTTTCTTTAATGATCAGGTTGAGTAAGTGGCGCTTTTCTACTGATTCACGGCTGACTTGCCCTTCATTCAAGCGATATACCTTATTTGAACCCTTATCCATTAATCGTGTCAGCGCTCTTAAGCTGATGGATAAAGTTTCACGGGTCTCTTCATAACCACTCATGAACGTCGATGTCGACATCTCAGTATGAGAGCGATAATGCAAGATCTGCTCTTCACGTTGCACTACACGCTTCTTACGAATTGATTGAATACGATCTGCAAGCTTCGAAAAGTTCGCGTAGTCCAACCATTCCAGTTTATGGCCGACAGACTTATTGGTCGTTGGGTCATAGTAACGACGCTTCCATTTCGGCTTGCCTTTACGCAGCCATCGCCACAGGATGTCTCTCAAGTCATCTTTGAAGATTTCACGCAACGCATAGATGAATGACATCGCCACGATGAAGGAGGCGGTAATCTCACCAAGAAAGTCACGAGCCAAGATTACGGTAGTGGTCACGACAACCATCACCAAACCTGTCGCAATACCTTTAACGGCACGTTTGACGTTTTTACCCATGGAAGTGGTCTTCTCCTTGAGGACGATAGGGTGTTCTATCAAACGTCGCAGCAGTCGCATCTTGTTACTCAGGCGGGTGACGTCTTCACGTACCTTAGCTGAGTTGTAACGGTTGAGCTTGCGGTGAGCGGTTTCCTTATCACAAAGCGTCAAGAGTCGCTCTTTTATCGTCGAGTATTCGCTGCCACGTGGCATATGAGATACCAACGATAAGAACTTTTGCTCTGTGTACCACGAAAGGTAGTTATCAATGTTGGCGTAGTAGCGCTTAAGGTTCTCTTCGTAAGGAATACTACGACGAAGTTTCTTGAGGATATCTAACGCCAGTTCAATGACTTCATCTACTTCGTCAGCCGTTACGTCGTCACTATCATTCTTGTTCAGGCTACTTACCGCTTTATCTAACGCGATAACATATTGGTAGGCGAACAAACTCAAACTGACACGATACTGCGTAATCGACAATCGTCCACGCTTAGCTAAGCGACTGTGCACCAAAGGTAAAAGTGTTTTGTCACTGTAGTAGGCACGTTTTTGAGTGATTGAGCTGTAGAAAAAGGCACTTTCAGAAAGCACTTCAGGAGTCAGTCCAAGTTCACCGGGAATGAATAGATAAACGTCCATGTCGAGCATTTTTGTCTTAGCCATGGCATGGTTAATTTTAAGTGTTATCGCATCTTGTTTATCAACGGTGATCAACGATGTCTCCTAGAATGTAAAAATATGAATGAAACTAGCGAAAGCATATCAGAGATCACGTATAATCTCCGCCAAATTTAAAGTAGAGACAATCTTGATGATTAATATTGGTCAAATAAACAACTTAGAAGTGGTAAAACAAGCAGACTTCGGTGTATTCCTTGACGCTAGCGACTATGGAACCGTGTTGCTGCCGAAACGATTTACTCCTGAAGGTGTTGAAATTGGTCAAAAGCTAGATGTTTTCTTATACATTGATTCTGACAACCAGATCGCTGCAACCACTGAAAAACCGATCGCTCAAGTAGGCCAGTTTGGTTTAATGACGGTTGAAGGTGTTAACAGCACTGGTGCATTCATGAGCTGGGGCGTGAAAGGTAAAGACCTTCTTGTTCCTTTCAGCGAGCAGCGCGGCCGTTTAAACGAAGGTCAGTCAATCTTAGTATATGTCTACATTGATAAAGCATCGAGCCGTATTGTTGGTACCACGAAGTTCAACAAATGGTTAGACAAAACGCCAGCGACTTATAAGCAAAATGAACAAGTCGATCTAATTATCGCTGAGCGCAGCCAATTGGGTTACAAAGCGATTGTGAACGGTGAACACTGGGGCATGATTTTCCCGTCAGACATCATCGGCAAGCTATTCATTGGTAAAACGCTAAAAGGCTACATTAAAAACGTTCGTGAAGAAGACGGTAAGATTGATCTGTCTCTTCAGAAAATTGGCGTCGCTAAGATGGATGACCTAAGCACTAAGGTTCTTGACCTGCTTGAGAAGAAAGGCGGTTACCTGCCTTTGAATGATAAGTCTTCACCCGAGGTTATTTTCTCTGCATTCAGAACCAGCAAAGGTACGTTCAAGAAGACGATTGGTGGTTTGTACAAATCTGGCAAGATCACGATCGACAAAGAAGGCATCAGCTTAGTTAAATAAGCGATCCTCTTGGTCAAAAAAAAGGTTCATCGCGGATTAGCGGGAACTAAAAACAAAAACGGTAGTAAGTGATATGGTTTAGTCGCCAAACAAAAATCATACACAAACTACCGTTTTCATGCCGAATCATACTTTCCTATCTTCATTCTGGGAAGGCTTTCAAATAGTAAAGTCTCACCAGACAGCATCCCTTATTACACTGACTCTTAAACCTAACTCTGAGGCTAAGTGCCTTTGTGGTCTCGAGGCCGAGGCTATTCATGAGTATCAATGGCGTCATGTAAAAGAGGCTATGTTGCTCGGTGTTCCTGTTGAACTTTCCGTTCAAACACGAAGAATTAAGTGTCGTGACTGCGGCATAAAAACAGAGTCTCTATCTTGGTTGGAGCCTTATGCTCGTATAACGAAGCGCTTAAAAAGCTATATAGAACAACTGCTGCCTCTTCTTCCCATTAAGCATATCTCCCAGTTAACGAGCGTACATTGGCACACCATTAAAGAGATAGATAAACGCCGACTTCGACAAGTGGTACCGTCAGTGAAATGGGAAGGGCTAAGGCAACTCGTCATGGATGAGTTCGCTATCTTTAAAGGACATCGGTATGCCACGGTCATTGCTGACGCTAAGACTCACCAAGTCATTTGGATAGGGTTAGGCCGTAGCCGCAAGGACATACGACCGTTCTTCGAGCTGTTAGGCAAGTATGGCAATAATATCGAAGCGGTCGCGATGGACATGAATACGGCTTTTGACCTTGAAGTTCAAGCGCATTGCCCGAACGCAAAAATCGTTTACGACTTATTCCATGTTGTTGCTAAGTTCGGTCGTGAGGTCATGGATAGAGTCAGAGTCGACCAAGCCAACAAACTCAAGCAGGATAAAAAAGCGAGGCAATGGGTCAAGCGTTCACGCTGGGTGTTGTTGAAAAATAGGGGCAACTTAAATACACAGCAAGACAGCTATCTTACAGAAATATTGAATATCAATAAGGACTTAATGACCACTTACATCCTCGGAGCACAACTCAAAGAGCTTTGGTATTGTGAATCAGAAGCACATGCCAAAGGGCTCTGGGAGACGTGGTGGGCACAAGTACAAGAGAGTGGGATTAAGCCATTAAAAGAGTTCGCACGAAAACTGAGTCCTTATCTTCACGGTATTCTCGCATCGGCAAGTTATCCGCTCAACACCTGCACATTGGAAGGGATAAACAACAAAATAAAGTTAATCAAGCGAATGGGATATGGGTATCGAGATACAGACTACTTCTTCTTGAAGATAAAAGCGGCTTTCCCCGGAAAGCCGCGATGAACCAAAAAAAGCCCAAACCTTCCTGTTTGGGCTTTTTGTTGTTTCATTACAGTGTGAGCTTTTATCGAGCGACTAGAAAAGGTTCTTATCGCGGACGAGTTCGCGTGGTAAACCATTCTTCACTCGGTTGCCAACCCACTTACCAAGGCCGATGATTGCACCATTGTACTTCACTAGTACTTCGCCTTTACCTGACAAGCCTTCCGGGCGAACATCTCGTCCCATGAACCACTCACGAGCGTCTTGGATGCTCAGGTCTACAATGTTGGCTTCATTGCCTGTGGCTAGCGTCGTTGCCACTTGGTGTTGCCAGCGGTAACCCTTTTTATGAGTTTCTGCGATCTTGATGCCCATACGAGAGAAGCGGAATTCACCGATCATTGGCTCGAGCGCTTCTGGGAATAGCCAAACGTCTTTGTCACGAATCCAAACTTGAGTGTCACTTGGCAGTTCGATATCGAGAGCACTTATTAGTTGTTCAGCGACTTCTTGCTGAGTTTTCTTTGATGCTTTTTCAAATGGGAATTTACCCATACGTTTTTTAACTTCTGGTGGAGTAACAGACGCTAGTTTGCGGATACGTGCAACGAAGAAACCTTCTGAGTCATACACCTGTGGGAAGATATGAAGGAAACCTTCCTCTGTCGTGGTTGCTTTTGCGTTGTCGAACAGTGACTCCAGAGATTCGAATTCAACCGCATCACCAAAGGTCTCTTTTAAGTGATGACACACTTGTTGGTTCTCTTCGGTGCTAAGCGTACACGTTGAGTAAACCAACACACCATTAGGTTTAAGCGCGTGGAATGCACTTTCAATCAGATCTTTTTGCGTGTCGGCAATGTCGACCACAGATTGATACGTCCAGTTCTTCATCGCATCAGCGTCTTTACGAATGGTACCTTCGCCAGAGCAAGGTGCATCAAGCAGTACAGCATCAAATTGTTCTGGTAACCAACCACCGAAAACTCGACCGTCAAAGTTACTTAGAGCGGCATTACGAACGCCACAACGTTCAATGTTAGCGTGAAGGACTTTCACACGGCTTGCTGCGTATTCGTTGGCAACCAATACGCCGCGATTATTCATTAGCGCAGCGATTTGCGTTGTTTTAGAACCGGGTGCAGCCGCCGTGTCTAACACCGCTTGGTAATCAGCTTCGCCTTGGAAAAGTGCCGAAGGTGGCATCATCGAGCTGGCTTCTTGGATGTAGAAAAGACCAGACATGTGTTCTGCCGTATTACCTAGTGGCGCTTCACTTTCGTCCGCTGTAATCCAAAAGCCCGTTTCGCACCAAGGTACAGGTTCCAGTTCCCAGCCTTTCTCTTTTGCTCGTACTAGGAAGTCTTCAACACTGATTTTCAATGTGTTGACTCGAATACTTTTACGAAGTGGTTTTTGGCATGATGCGACAAAAGAAGCCATATCTAGATGACTAGGCATGATTGCTTCGATGTGCGTTAGGAATTCTTCAGGAATATATACGTTAGCGTGCAAAAGAGTATCTCGATTTATTGCATTAATACGTGGAGTTTAAAGCAAAATGAGGCCGCCCTAAACCATATTTACAGCAAACAACAAAAATGCAGCCTAATGGCTGCATTTTGATGAAGAATTAATCTTCCTGGAATGTCAGGGGATTCACTATGGGCGAGGAATCGCAGTTCTCCATGACTTCCACTCATCTTCGGCTTTAGGATAGAGGTAGAAAGACTGATCTTCGCTTGCCACTGGTTGAAGTTCATTCGTCGGTGGCGTTGAGAATGTAATACCACCTCGTAATAAACTGTCTACCGTTCCAGCTTTGATGTTTGCGCCTGACAGACCGATAGAGACATCGACGCCCGATACGTTCCAGAACACAGTGTTTGCGCGGATTAGGTAGGCATAGTCTGGCTCGATTTGAATTGTAGAGATGATACGGTCAGCAAACTCGCCTAGCTGAACATCGATAACACTGCCGATTTCTAGCTCACGGAATAGGATAGGTGTGCCTTCAGATACCGAGCCTCGCGTTTCGCTTTGTAGCTGGAATATCTTACCTTCAGGCTGCTCTGGTCCTTTGCTGAGCTTAAATTTCGTGTTTCTTTCGCCTTTGCCAGGATCTACATTTATGTGCTTAGAGAGCAGCGCAGAGACGTTTTTGATGCCGTTAAGGCCAATCTCAGGTTCAGCTAACCAGAAGTGACTGTTCGCCACGGCAATCTTGTCGACGTACTCTGGTAAAATACGCGCAGTAATTTCAATACCGCCCTTGTTGAAGTTCGGAATCACCAAAGTAACCTCACCAACAGTGACACCTTGATATTTGATCGCCATGCCCTTGCTGACTTCTTGATCGCCGGAAGAGGTGATGGTAATCGCGCGGCCAAATTTTCGAGCGGATTTCGAATCTTTATAAAGCTTCCACACATCGCCGAGTTTGTTGTCGATTCCCGGCAGAGAGTCAAAAGCAATACCGCCTTGGATAAGGGTTTTAACCGGTGCAGCTTTAATACTTATACCCGATAGCGACGCATCAACCTCAACGCCTGAACGGTTCCAGAAAACGGTATGTTTATTGAGTAAGTGCGTGTAACGATTTTCGATCGTGACCTTAATTCTTACGCCACCGTCTGCAAGCTGAAAATCAGAAATACTACCCACTTGTAGGTTGCGGTAGAGTAGTGGGCTGCCTTTAGAAATTGATGGCAGTTCACTCGCAAACAACGAAAGCGTCTTTGAACCAGACTGATTAAACTTGGCGATTTCTGCTAACGATTTACTTTGGAAAAGCTGGTAATTCGTTCTAGCCTCAGATTTTCCTTCACTCACAAAGCTAATTGAGCCAGTAAGAAGCTGCTTCGCCGGTGGGACCGTAACACTCAAGCCTGACTCGGTTAGCTCTGCCGTCGCACTGCCTGTCACAAAGAAACGGTTGTGGCTTTTGATAAGGTGCGCGTATTCATTATCGATAAGTGCATCCATGAACACTTCGTGCTTATCAGAGCCCGTCCCAACACCATCAACCAATCCCACATGGATGATAGAGCCAACAGCAATACCTTTGTAAAGAAGCTGTGTACCGACATCCAGCCCGAATGAATTGTTTGAGGTTAAGCGAATCGCGACCGACTTTTCTTGTTCCTGACTGAACTCGTTTTTACGGATCGCAGTAAATCGACGTGCTTTTTCACCTTCACCCGGTACCAAGGTTAAAAAGTTACCTGTCACTAAGTTGGCAATATTTTTCATGCCTGTAAGCGATAGTTCTGCTTCTTCTAGAACGAATTTACTGCCGCTATTCAAAAAGTCACTGAATGCCGGTTGGATAGCGGCAGATGCAACGACGTTTTCGCGACCTTCGCTTAACGATAAATCGGTAATTTGACCGATTTCGATGCCGCGATACATGATCGGAGCACCCGTTGCACTGATCTTGTTATCATCGGGAACGGCGATCTTGATAGAGATACCACGACCCGCTGTTTTCAAATCTGGGTAGAGCTTGAACTTGGTATTCATCTCAACCGGTTGGCCTTCTCCCGGAGAGTCGACCGCAATTGAACCGCCAAGCAATGCACTTAGGCTTTCTAAGCGAACATCAACACCAGAAAAACCAATACTTGCACCCAAACCACTGACATTCCAAAAGCGGCTTTGGTCGGTGATGATATGGCTGTATTCGTCTTTAATCGATGCTTGAATCGTAACGGATTTAGCGTTGTCGTTTAGTTGGTAGTTGTAAACCTCACCAATTGGAATTTTGCGGTAAACGATTTGAGAACCAACAGACACACCGCCTAGGTCTTTGGTCGTCAGTGAGATATTCAAACCTTCAGAAGCGAGTAAGTCAGAAGGAGATGATTTCAAGGCTTGGAAGACTGTTTCTGGCTCTTGTTTCGTTTCACTTGGATGAATAGCAATGTAGTTACCTGAAACAAGCGCATCTAAACCAGAGATACCCGATAAGCTTGCTGTCGGTTTAACCAGCCAGAAGCGTGTACCTTTTGAAAGTAGTTTCTTAGCTTCAGGATAGATATCAGCATCAACGTAAATATTGGACAGGTCTTTGGACAGCGTGATGTCACGCACCATACCCACCTCTAAGCCTTGGTAACGAATCGTTGTTCGACCTGCGACTAAACCTGCGGCATCTGAGAAGTATATCTGCACACGTTGCCCAGCATCGTGTATCGATTTCATGACCAACCAACCGGCTAATGCAACGGTTAATATCGGTAGAATCCACAAAGGTGAGATGCCTTTGTTTTTCCTTACTTCTGGTGAATATGACGTTTGTGATTGGTTATCGTTGTTCATTCACTGACTCATCTTTAGAGGTGTAGTTATCCCAAATTAGCCTAGGATCTAAGCTTTCCGCTGCCAGCATCGTGAGAACAACTACGACGCCAAAAGCGACTGCACCATAACCTGGTGTAAAGTTTAAAATCTGTCCACGGTCGACCAAGGTCATCATGATCGAAATAACAAACAGGTCCATCACCGACCATTTCCCTACCCATTTCACAATGAAATAGATGGTCATGCGTTGTCTGTGGTAAACGGCGCGCTTCATCTTGATACAGATTAAGATGTACGCGAGGCCGAGTATTTTCGCGACGGGCACGACGATACTGGCAATGAAAATGATCGCTGCAATGCCGTACATATCGCTATTTATCAGCGACGCGACACCAGAAATTATTGTGTCTTCTAGCCTTTGTCCGTTTGTTATAAGGATAGAAATCGGAATAACGTTGGCTGGCACAATAGCCACGGATGCGGCAAACAGCAGAGCCCATGTCTTCTGTATAGAGTAGGGCTTGCGGTGGTATAAGTCATGGTGACAACGCACGCAAGTATGTCCATCCGGTTGAGATAGGTGGCAGTTGTGACAGTGTATGTTCTTACTTTCAGCAAAAGAGTAGTCAGATTCTTTTGCCCAAGCTTCCCAGTAGCGACGCACACTGATACGGCTTACCAATAATACGCTGAAAAGTTGCAGAAGAATCAGGCCAACCAATCCTGGGCCTACAAAAATATCTGAGTAATCTTGCAGTTTGAAACATGAGACCGCCAAACTTACCAGAAACACATCCAACATCATCCAATGTTTGAGGGTCTGAATAATGGCTAATGCATAGCGAAAGGGTGTGAAGATCTTAAAACGCAGTGATACATGGGTGATGAGCACCGAGCTACATACAAGCAACGGAGCGATCGAACTGCAGAACAGAATCAGCAAACCAAGCAAAGGGAAACCTTCGCCCATTAAGGTAAAGACGCCGGATGGTAAAGTCGCGGGTATCATGACACCAATCAAGCGAATACTGATGAATTCGAAAAAGTGCGATGGGATAAATAGCAATAAACAAGTGACAGCGATTGCTAGGTTTCCAGACAGGCTAGGGGTGCCGCCTCTATAAAGCTGAGTGCCACACCTTGGGCAGTAAGCGGATTTCCCTAAAGGGATGTCCATTTTATCAACGGGGAGTTCGCAGCCCTGACAAAGGCGCACTGAGCTACTAACGCATTGATGCTGAGTTGATAAAGGGTTGGTGGGGAATGGGGAGGTCACGCGACCTCCCAAGTTGAAACGTCAGTTAGGCTCGATGCCCGACTTAAATGCTTAGGACTACAAACATCAGGCGTGCGATTGCACACTGCCGTAGAGTGTTTGATAAAGTCCTTGTTGTTCAACCAATTCACCATGTGTTCCCGTTTGTGTGACTTGCCCATCTTCTAAAACATAGATTAGATCGGCTTGTTTCACCGCTGATAATCGATGAGCCACTATCAAAGTTGTGCGATCTTTCAAAAACTCGCTCAACGCTTTATGCAGTGCTGACTCTGTTGCTGTATCGAGTGCAGATGTCGCTTCATCAAGAATAACAAACTTAGGATTGCTCAGCACCATACGAGCTATTGCTAAGCGTTGTCGTTGACCGCCAGACAGTCGGACGCCATTCCTACCAATCTGTGTATCTAAGCCATTGCTGAGTTGCTTGATGACATCTTGCATTTGAGAGACTTCAAGCGCACGCCACAACGACATTTCATCGTATTCAGCACCAAGGGTCAGATTATGCCTCAATGTATCGTTAAAGAGTATAGGTTGTTGTAAAACAACGGCAATTTGATTACGTATTACATCAAAGCTGATGTCGTCGGTTGTTTCACCGTTATAGCGAATGCAACCTGAGTCCGCTTGGTAAACCCCAATTAGCAACTGGATTAAGGTAGATTTACCACCACCACTCGCACCCACCAAAGCGACTTTCTTACCTGCAGGGATGTGTAGTGATAGCCTATTTAAAACAGTGTTTTCTAATGTGTAAGAGAATGTAACGTCTTCGATGTCGACTGTCACTTCTTGATCTTCATAAAACGGGTTTACTTTGCTAATCGGGCGCTTCTCTTCTTCTAATTGAAGTAGATCGTTGATGCGTTGCAGTGCCGCTTTTGCACTATACCAAGAGAATTGAATCCCTAGCAGCTCTTGAACCGGGCCCAACATGAACCATAAGTAACCAAATACCGCAAAAATCTGACCAATGGTTAAGTCACTGAATAGAACCATTAGCATAGCGACAGCGCGGAAAAGCTCGAAACCTAACAAGAAGAGGAGAAACGAAACGCGGCCAGCAGCTTCAGATTGCCAAGCGTATTTGTCGGCATCGATTCTTACTTGGTTTGCTTGAATCTTAAGCTCATTGAGAAAAATGCGTTCTTTATTCGCTGCACGCAGTTGGTAAATACCATCTAAGGTTTCCACCAAGCGATTCTGAAAACGTTCGAAAGATTGGTTCTCGTACTTTTTAAGGTGCTTAACCTTGCTGCCTAGTTTACGAGAGAAATAAATAACAACAGGATTGACCAGTAGAATGAACAACCCTAAACGCCACTCTAACCATAACAACACGATCGCGGTACCGAACACAGTTAAGAAGCTGATGAGGAACTTAGAGAGCGTTGAGCCAATGAACTTATCGATTGTCTCTATGTCTGTTATTAGGTGAGCATTAATGCCGCCGCTGCCTTTGGTCTCGTATTGTCGAATACTAATACGGCCAAGTTTATCTATCATCTTGCTACGCATTTGATAGGTAATTGTTTTGGAGACGAGCGTGAATTGACGCCCTTGTAGAATGTTCAACGCTTGGCTAACGGTACGCATGATAATGACTAACAGTAAAGTCAGTGCAATATAGCCAGTGGGTGTCTGCAACGATGTTGGAAGTAGGTGGTTCATCATATCTAAGCCAGAAGCCGGCTTATCAAGTAATACTTCATCAACCATTAATGGCATGAGCAACGGGATAGGGACACTGATGAGAGTTGCAAGTATGGCAATAATGTTAGCAAACAGTAATTTGGACTTGTGTTTTTTTACTTGAGTTATTAACCAAGAACGGCTAATAGTGTCTTCTGAATCGTTCATTGTAATGAGAATAAGTCCTATTTAGTTTTATGGTCGCATTCTACTGCGTTCTCTTGATAATGGAAGTCTCAATTTAATTGGAAGTTAATATGAAAATAGAACATTACCAACGCTTAACCAAACAAGCCGTTGCATTAATTGAATCAGAAATCGATCTAACTGCTAATCTTGCTAATATCAGTTCATTATTATTCATGGAATTGGATGACTTGAATTGGGCGGGTTTCTATTTAATGAAGCAAGATCAAGCTAAGGAAAAAGACGAACTTGTACTGGGTCCCTTTCAAGGTCAACCTGCTTGTGTGCGAATTCCGGTAGGGCGTGGTGTGTGTGGAACTGCGGTTGCGACGAATACAGTTCAGCGCATTCATGATGTTCATGAGTTCGAAGGTCATATCGCTTGTGACGCTGCAAGTAACTCAGAAATCGTAATTCCGTTCTCTATTGGTGGAAAAATAGCGGGTGTTCTTGATATCGATAGCCCAAATGTTGGCCGTTTTTCTCAAATTGACGAGGACGGATTGACATTTTTCATGGCAGAAGTGGAAAAGCTGCTTAATTCGCACGCGAACAAGGCATAAATTATTCTCTTACTGTGGTTTTTCCCAAGCATCTCTCTATAATACGTAAAAATATTTTCTTAATGCTCGCGGAAAACCGCAAAAACCAGGAACCCACATGGAAAACACTGAAAAGTTAAAAAACAGCAAAGAAGTTATCGCATATATTGCTGAATGTTTCCCTAAATGCTTTACTCTAGAAGGTGAAGCGAAGCCACTTAAAATTGGTATTTTTCAAGATCTTGCTGAACGTCTTAATGAAGATGAAAAAGTAAGTAAGACTCAGCTTCGTGCAGCGTTAAGACAGTACACATCATCATGGCGTTACCTGCACGGCGTAAAAGCTGGCGCAGAACGTGTTGACTTAGACGGCAACGCGTGTGGCACTCTAGAAGAAGAGCACGTTGAACACGCTAAAGCTACACTTGCAGAAAGCAAAGCGAAAGTTCAGGCTCGTCGTAAAGAACAAGCACAAAAAGCTCGTGAAGAAGGCAAAGCGAAACCTAAGGCGAAGAAAGCTCAACAGCCTCGTCGTCAAGCGCCTAAAGCGCCTAAAGCACCAAAAGTAGAAAAGCCTGTAGAAACACGCGCTTTGAACGCTGATGAATTCATCGCTGGCAAAGAAGTAAATGTGAACATGGGTAAAGGAAACATGGCTGCGACCATTGTTGAAATCAATAAGGAAGATGTGCGTGTTCAGTTAGCAAACGGCCTACAAATGGTTGTTAAAGCGGAGCACTTGCGCGCTTAAAGGAGATACTCCTACGCATGAAATGCCGTTCAAAATTGACACTGATTGCTGCTAGCTTTTGGCTAGCAGCTTCAGCTCAGGCTCTCGAAGCCAAATTAGATCAGGACGATTTACCTCTACTCGCTCCTGAGGTCCAACACGAAACTGCTAGTAAACGTGTTACTTCTCGATTTACTCGTTCTCACTATAAACACTTCAATCTCAACGATGATTTCTCTCAAGCTATCTTTAATCGTTACTTAGAGATGCTGGATTATAATCGTAATATCTTCACTCAAGCTGATATTGACTCTTTCGCTGCGTCATCTACACAAATTGATGATCAACTGAAAGCGGGTAATAACCAGATTGCATTCGATGTTTATAATTTGTCTATGCAGAAGCGTTTTGAACGTTTTCAATATGCATTGTCTTTGCTAGATACAGAGATTAAGTTTGATACCGATGAAAGTATTGAGCTAAATCGTAGCGAAGCGGAATGGCCAAAAGATATCGCTGAAGTGAATGAGCTTTGGAGAAAACGCGTTAAATACGATGCGTTGAATCTAAAACTTACTGGTAAAGAGTGGCCAGAGATTCAAGAAGTTTTGGAAAAGCGTTACAACAATGCGATGAAGCGTATTACGCAATCGCACAACGAAGATGCTTTCCAAATCTACATGAACGCATTCGCGCGAGAAGTTGATCCGCACACCAGTTACCTTTCTCCAAGAAATGCAGAGCAATTCCAATCCGAGATGAATCTATCTCTAGAAGGTATTGGTGCTGTACTTCAGATGACAGACGACTACACCGTTATTCGATCTTTAGTTGCTGGTGGCCCTGCGTCAAATAGCAAACAATTGAGCGATGGCGACCGTATTGTTGGAGTTGGTCAAGATGGTGAAGAGATTGTTGATGTTATCGGCTGGCGTTTAGACGATGTAGTGCAATTAATTAAAGGACCGAAAGGGACTAAAGTTAAGCTACAGATCTTGCCAGACGGTAAAGATGCAAAAAGTCACGTTGTCACAATTGTACGCGATAAGATTCGTTTAGAAGACCGCGCTGTTAAGTCAGAAGTTATCGAGAAAGATGGCAAGAAGATTGGTGTACTAGAAGTACCAAGTTTCTATGTTGGCCTTTCTAAAGATACCGATAAACTGATCACCGAGCTTAAAGAGCAAGGTGTTGAAGGTATTATTGTTGACCTTCGAAACAACGGTGGTGGTGCACTGACTGAAGCAACCGAACTCTCTGGTTTGTTTATCAAAGAGGGACCTGTTGTTCAGGTTCGTGATAGCTACGGTCGTGTCAAAGTGAACAGTGATACCGATGGCCAAATCAGTTACCGAGGTCCGTTAACGGTATTGGTGAATCGCTATAGTGCTTCAGCATCTGAAATCTTTGCAGCAGCGATGCAAGATTACGGTCGTGCAATTATCTTGGGTGAAAACTCTTTCGGTAAAGGTACGGTGCAACAGCATCGCTCTTTGAATCATATTTATGATTTGTTCGATAAAGAGTTGGGTTACGTTCAATACACAATCCAGAAATTCTACCGAATCAATGGTGGTAGTACGCAAAACAAGGGCGTAGTGCCTGATATTGCTTACCCAACGCCAATTGATCCTGCCGATACTGGTGAAAGTGTTGAAGACAATGCTCTTCCTTGGGACAGCATCGACAAAGCGAAGTACTCAGTGTTACAGAGTAACGATGAGCAAATCGCAGCGTTGACGGCTAAACACCAAGCTCGTATCGCAACAGACATGGAATTTGGCTTTATCGCGCAAGATATTGAAAAATATAAGGCAGATAAAGACGACAACGACCTTTCTCTTAATGAAAAGTTTCGTCAACAAGAGAGTGATGATGCGGATGCGCTTCGTCTAGAGCGTATTAACCAACGTCAAAAAGCCGCTAAATTAGAGGCATTTAAAACGTTGGATGATATTCCAAAAGACTACGAAGCCCCGGATGCTTATCTTGATGAATCAGTTGCTATCATGCTGGATATGATCAAGAAATAAACAGAATGCCTGTTAAAAGGTGATTGTTTAAAGACGTACTATTTTAAAAAGCGAGCTTAGGCTCGCTTTTTTTGTGTCTATGATTTGACAGGAATATCTGATTGTAACCGTTGAGATTGTCGTAAAGAACACGCAATATTAAGGGGCATTTAGCTCTGTTTTTCGTTGAATAATGACATTTAAGTTACTTCGCACTTAAAATTTAGTGACTTGGATCATATTTTTCGCTTTCTAATCATTACGAGCCTAAGCTTAAAGAAAACGAGGGGGCGCGTATGAAATGGATTCTACTAATTTTATCTTGTTTAAGTTTTGTTGCTTTTGGGAGCGAGGTTGCTTCGAACAGTCAACAATCAAAAAGTGATAGTAATCTATCTCATTTTGACCTTCCTTTGTTGCTTGGCGATTGGTATTTGATGAATCCAGATCCTGAGCAAGGTACTGAAAACTTTAGAGCAATCAAACTCACTCTCGATTCAAATTACTCATTCACTATCGATATCCAAAAGAAAGACTATAGTGTTGATCATTGGGAAGGTTTGTATAACGCCAATGAAGATACGATTATTTTGGGTTTGAATACTTCTGAGCCCCAGGTTTACGCGTACAGCAGCAACCATAATATGCTGAATCTTAATGGTGTTATGTTCACCAAAGCCTTGCCCAACGCCCTGGCTGGAATTTGGTCAAGCGCCGAACTGTCTGGAAGCGATTTGCGTGCGAGTAACATTCAAAAAATGGATTTAGTGCTTCAACCTGATTTTATCTTCATGTTTCGAGTATCAGATGAAGAAGGCGGTGAAGTCATTCGTCGCGGTGTGTATTACACCGAAGGCGACCAGCTAGTGTTACTTTATGAGAACGGTGAACACGGTACTCGATATACACTGAATAGCGATGTCTTGACGCTGCAAGGTGAAGAGGGAGACATGTTCGCAGTGCTTAATCGCATACGTTAAGTAAGAGTTTTAGCCATAACATCGGCTTGTTGAAAATATGGTACACAGTTCATTTCTTAGCCGTTCCTTTCTGATTTGATTGATAAAATAGCAAAACATGGAGGCATTTTCCTACAATGCCTCCTTTTTTTAATATTCCTCTTGTGTTCTTGGCGTTCAACCTTTAGATATATACAGTTAACAAATAATTACGTATAACGATCAAAAGGAACCCGTCATGGCACATACACCTCAAGCCAAGTATCGTAAAGATTATCAATCACCATCTCACACTATTTCTGATATCGATCTTACTTTCGATTTATACGATTCAGCATCCATTGTTACGGCTGTTTCTAGTGTTAAGCAGGAGAAAGACAGCGCGACATTAGTACTTGATGGTGAAGGCTTGAAGTTGGTTTCTGTTTCGGTTGAAGGCAACGAATGGACTCAGTACGAGCAGTCTGAAACTCAACTGACGCTGAATGACCTTCCAAAAGAATTTACTCTAACCATCGTTACTGAAGTGAATCCTGAAGGGAATAGCGCACTTGAAGGCTTGTATAAGTCGGGTGGTGCGTTCTGTACTCAGTGTGAAGCCGAAGGTTTCCGTCGTATTACTTATTACATGGATCGCCCAGATGTGTTGGCGAAATTCACCACCACAGTAATCGCAGACAAAGCAGAAAACCCATTCTTATTAAGCAATGGTAACCGTGTAGATGAAGGCGAAGCTGAAAACGGTCGTCATTGGGTTAAGTGGCAAGACCCACATCCCAAGCCGGCATACCTATTTGCTTTAGTTGCGGGTGACTTCGATGTACTTCGTGACGTATACACTACACAATCGGGTCGCAAAGTTGACCTAGAAATCTTTGTTGATAAAGGCAATCTAGACCGTGCAAACCACGCGATGGTTTCTTTGATTAACTCAATGAAGTGGGACGAAGAGCGTTTCAATCTTGAATACGACTTAGACATCTACATGATCGTAGCCGTTGATTTCTTCAACATGGGTGCGATGGAAAACAAAGGCCTGAACGTATTTAACTCTAAGTTTGTTCTAGCAAACGACCAAACTGCAACGGATACAGATTACCTTGGTATTGAAGCAGTAATCGGTCATGAATATTTCCATAACTGGACCGGCAACCGAGTGACTTGTCGCGACTGGTTTCAGCTGAGCTTGAAAGAAGGCCTAACGGTATTCCGCGATCAAGAGTTCTCATCTGATCTTGGCTCTCGCGCAGTAAACCGAATCAGCAACGTTCGTATGATTCGCGGTCCACAATTCGCTGAAGACGCAAGCCCAATGTCACACCCAATTCGTCCTGAAAAAGTGATAGAAATGAATAACTTCTACACATTGACTGTTTACGAAAAGGGCAGCGAAGTGATCCGAATGATCCACACATTGTTGGGTGAAGACGGTTTCCAAAAAGGCATGAAGCTTTACTTTGAACGTCATGATGGCACGGCTGCAACATGTGAAGACTTCGTCGCGGCAATGGAAGATGCATCTGGCGTTGACCTATCTCAGTTCCGCTTATGGTACAGCCAGTCTGGTACGCCGACGCTGTCTGTTGAAAGTCATTACGATGCAGAAAAGAAACAATACACGTTAACAACTCGCCAAGTAACGGCACCCACGCATGAGCAAACTGAAAAGCAGGCTTTGCATATCCCTCTGGATATCGAGCTGTACACGGCTTCAGGTGATGTTGTTGAGTTACAATGTAACGGAAAGCCAGTTCATAACGTATTAGATGTCAAAGAAGCGGAACAAACCTTCGTGTTTGAAAATGTTTCTGAACAACCAATCCCATCACTACTTCGTGAATTCTCTGCGCCAGTGAAATTGGAGTACGACTATTCAGATGAAGAGCTTATCTTCTTGATGGTGAATGCGCGCAATGAGTTCTCTCGTTGGGATGCTGGTCAAATGCTATTGGCGAAGTACATTCGCAGCAACGTTGAGAAGGTTCAACAGGGTCAAGCATTTGAGCTTTCTGGTTCTGTTGTTGATGCATTCCGTGGCGTACTGCTGAGTGATTCACTAGAGCCTGCGTTTATCGCAGAAATGCTTTCACTGCCAAGCCATAATGAAGTATCAGGTTGGTACGAGCGTGTTGATATTGATGCGGTCGCATCTGTTCTTAACTCAATGAAAGTAACATTAGCTGCTGAACTTGAAGACGAGTTAGCTGCGGTTTATCACAGCAATGCTCTCACTGAATACACAATCGATCACGATTCGATTGGTAAGCGCACTTTACGTAAAGTTTGCCTAAGTTACTTAGCGCACACAGAACAGGGTAACGATTTGGTTGTTGCAATGTACCAACAAGCAAACAACATGACCGATACAATGGCAGCAATGGGTGCGGCAAACAGTGCGCAACTACCATGTCGTGAAACCTTGATGGCGGATTACAGCGACAAGTGGAAACACGATGGTCTTGTTATGGATAAGTGGTTTGCTCTACAAGGTACAAACCCAAGTTCCAATGCTCTTGAAGTGATCAAAGCATCAATGTCACATCAAGCGTTTAGTTTGAAGAACCCGAATCGAACTCGCAACTTGGTTGGTTCATTCTTAAACATGAACCCGGTACAGTTCCATGATAAGTCTGGTCAGGGCTATGAGTTTGCTGGCGAGATCTTACGTGAGCTTAACAGCAGTAACCCGCAAGTGGCTTCACGTCTGATTGACCCGCTTCTTAAATTCCGTAAGTACGATGATGAACGCCAAGCTCTGATCAAGAAAGAACTTGAGACTTTAAAGGGGATGGACAACCTAGCTAAAGACTTATTTGAGAAAGTAACGAAGGCACTAGAAGCTTAAGTTAAACGTTCTCAATTAACGGTTTACTTAAATCTGTTTACTTATCAAGAAAAGTCGTCAGTGGTAGAGAATATCTGCCACTGATTTTTTGTTTCTGGTTCATCGAATTTTCGATAAGCTAGAGCAGTTTCAAGTTCAGTTTCAAGCTAGGTTTCACAGTCAGACATCGTCAAGTGCCAAAAAATACTGGCACTGTGTGTCTATACAGGTATCGTATGAATCGCTATATTTTCCAACTTAACATCTCATATCAGCAGTTTTTAGCCAGCTATTCTGGTGCGGCAAGTAAAGTTCAAGTGATAACAACAACAGGTTTACGTTTACAGTTACCTGCAACTCGATTCAGACCATTTCTTACACAAATAGGGGTTAGAGGGCAGTTTAGGCTGACAACTGACCAAAAAAATAAGTTTATTAAGTTGGAAGCTCTGTAAACCTTGGCGTGCCTAGTGAGTTAAAAGGAATCTTAATCACATAATCAAACATTTCACCTCTTACCACCTCCAAAACAATTAACTATTTTTCAATAATGCTTTTACAATAAATGAATGCATTACCTTTGCTTAACTCGTTAGTAGAAAAGCGCTCAGCGGCACGTTTCAAACACTAGCTTAAGTGATCCCCCTAATAATAAAATATAATTCTAATTGTGGAGTGTGACTATGACCGCACGTGAAACTGTGGTTCCAGTTTTACTTGAAAAAGTTTACAAGCTGATTCAAGACAAACTTGACCTTGCTCATCGACCTCTCGTAACTCAACTTGCTCAACACTTGTTTAGTAACGTTTCTCACGACGATCTGACTCAGAGAAACGAATCCGATTTATATGGTGCTGTAGTTAGCTTATGGCATCACATCAATGAAAAGAAAGCCGACGAAATCTCTGTACGCGTTTTCAACCCGACGGTAAGTCGTCAAGGTTGGCAGTCTACTCACACTATCGTTGAGATAGTCGTTCCAGACAGCCCATTCCTTGTTGATTCTGTAAAAATGGCACTTACTCGCCTAGACCTTTCTTCTCACCTGATGCTTCATAACCCAACACAAATCTCTCGCTCAGATAAGGGCAGTGTTGTCGGTGTTAGCAATAACGAAGGTGCATTCCAATCGCTTTTCCATATCGAAGTAGACCGTCTTAGCAGTAAAGCTGAAATGACAGCTCTTAAAACGGAGCTACTGGATATCTTTACCGATACTAGCTTAGTTGTGAACGATTGGTTGAAGATGGTTGAAAGACTTGAAGAAGTAACCAATCAAGTAGAAAAGCAGAAAGAGAGCATTCCTGTAGATGGCCAACGTTTTGATGAAACGTTGGCGTTTCTTCGTTGGTTAGGTGAACACAACTTTACATTCATGGGTTATAAGGAATATGACCTAGTTTCAGTTAACGGCGACACTGAACTGCAACCGACCAAGGAGCAAGGTCTTGGTTTGTTTGCGAATTCAGATCGTGTACGCAACGTTAAGTTGTCTGAGTTTTCTGATTCGGCACGCCTTGAAGCGAAAAAGCCTTATGTACTTATTGTAACCAAGGGCAACACGGCTTCACGCATTCACCGCCCAGCTTACAACGATTACATCGGTATTAAGAAGTTCGATAAGAACGGTAAGGTCATTGGTGAGCACCGCTTTACTGGTCTTTACACGTCTGCTGTTTATAACCAAACCGTTGAAACGATTCCTCTTGTTCGTGAGAAAGTAGACCGAATCTTAGACGCGAGTGGTTACCGTGAGGGTTCATACTCTTACAAAGCACTGCACAACATTCTTGAAAACTACCCACGTGATGAACTGCTTCAAGCTCGAGAAGAAGAGTTACTTGAAGTGGGTACTGGCGTAGTACAAATGCAAGATCGCGATCTTCTGCGTCTGTTCGTTCGCAAAGACCCGTTTGGCCGTTTCTTTAGCTGCATGGTTTACGTAACAAAAGATCGTTACAACACTGAGCTTCGTCGCCAAACACAACGCATCTTGAAGCAGTACTTTGGTTGTGAAGAAGAGGTTGAATTCACAACTTACTTCTCTGAAAGCCCACTGGCGAGAACGCACTATATTGTTCGTGTTGATAACAACAACATGGATGTGGACGTGAAAACAATTGAGCAAAATTTAATGGAAGTATCGTCTACGTGGGATGACCGCCTGTCTGAATCAATCATTGCAAACTTCGGTGAGAGCAAAGGGCTTCCATTGTCGAAAGAGTACATGCGTGCATTCCCACGTTCGTACAAAGAAGACATGATGCCAGGTTCTGCAGTTGCGGATATTGAACGTTTAGAAGCACTAAGTGAAGACAATAAATTGGGTATGCTTTTCTACCGTCCTCAAGAAGAGGCGGCAGATTCTAAAGCAGTTCGTTTGAAGTTGTTCTACCACAGCGATGAGCCAATTCACCTTTCTGATGTTATGCCAATGCTTGAAAACTTCGGCCTACGCGTTATCGGTGAATCACCTTATGAAGTGCGTAAAACTAATGGTGTGACATACTGGATCCTTGATTTCTCGATGTTGCACAAGAGCGATAAGACTATCGATCTTCGCGAAGCGCGCGATCTTTTCCAACAAGCGTTCGCAGCAATTTGGGCGGGTGAGTTAGACAGCGATGGTTTCAACCGTTTGGTACTTGGCGCTGGTCTTTCTGGCCGTGAAATCTCAATTTTACGTGCTTATGCTCGTTACATGCGTCAAGTGGGTTTCCCATTCAGCCAACAATACATTGAAGACACATTGTCTCATTACCCAGAGTTAGCAAAAGGGCTAGTGAGCTTATTCGGCAAGCGTTTCGATCCTAAACTGAAGGGCAGCGTGAAAGGCCAACAAGATCTTATTAAGAAGATCACTGAACAGTTGGATCATGTAGAGAGCTTGGATGATGACCGTATCATTCGTCGCTACATGGAAATGATCACTGCAACGCTTCGTACGAACTACTACCAAGTAGACGAAAACAAGCAGTCTAAACCTTGGTTGGCTCTGAAAATGAGACCAAGCGAGATTCCAGATATCCCAGCGCCGGTTCCTGCGTTTGAGATCTTCGTATACGCACCAGATATTGAGGGTGTTCATCTACGTGGCGGTAAAGTAGCACGTGGTGGTTTACGTTGGTCAGACCGTCAAGAGGACTTCCGTACTGAGATTCTAGGTCTAGTTAAAGCGCAACAAGTTAAGAACACGGTTATCGTTCCGGTTGGTGCTAAAGGTGGTTTTGTTTGTAAGCGTCAACACACTATGTCTGGCCGAGATGAGATCTTTGCTGAAGGTCAACGTTGTTACAAGCGCTTCATCCGTGCCTTACTAGACGTATCAGACAACATCATTGAAGGTGAGGTTATCCCACCTAAGAGTGTTGTTCGTCACGATGAAGATGACCCGTACTTGGTTGTAGCTGCCGATAAAGGTACCGCGACATTCTCAGATCTAGCGAACTCGGTAGCTGAAGAGTACAACTTCTGGTTAGGTGACGCGTTTGCCTCTGGTGGTTCTAACGGTTACGACCATAAAGCTATGGGTATCACGGCGAAAGGTGGTTGGGAATCTGTTAAACGTCACTTCCGTGAAATGGGCATCAACTGTCAAAGCACAGACTTCACTGCAATTGGTGTAGGTGATATGGCGGGCGACGTATTTGGTAACGGTATGCTGCTATCTAAGCATATTCGCTTACAAGCTGCGTTTAACCACATGCATATCTTCATTGACCCGAATCCAGAGTCGGCATCAAGCTGGGTAGAGCGTGACCGTCTGTTTAATCTGCCTCGTTCAAGCTGGGAAGATTACAATAAAGACCTGATTTCTCAAGGTGGTGGCATCTTCTCTCGTCGAGCGAAGTCTATTTCCCTAACACCTGAAATTCAGAAAATGCTGGGTACCAAGAAAGCTTCTATGGCACCCAATGACTTGATCAAAGCGATCTTGTCTATGCAGGTTGATCTACTTTGGAATGGCGGTATTGGTACTTACGTTAAGTCTTCTAGCGAGACTCATACTGATGTGGGTGACCGTGCAAATGACGTGCTACGTATTGATGGACGTGACCTAAAAGCTAAGGTTGTTGGTGAAGGCGGTAACTTGGGTATGACTCAATTGGGTCGTATTGAATACGCTCTAACGGGCGGTCGAGTAAATACTGACTTTGTTGATAACGTTGGTGGTGTAGATTGCTCGGATAACGAAGTTAACATTAAGATCTTCTTGAATGGCTTAGTGTCTAATGGTGATCTAACCGTTAAGCAACGTAACCAAGTGCTTGAGTCAATGGAAGATGAAGTTGGTGAAATCGTACTAGATGATGCGTACTGCCAAGCTGAGTCCATCTCTGTGACTGAGCATCAAGGTGTTGGCTTAGTGAAAGAGCAAATCCGCTTCATCCACACAATGGAAAAAGCAGGGTATTTAGACCGTGGTTTGGAATACATCCCAGATGACGAAACGCTGCTAGAGCGTGAGAAGCAAGGCCAAGCATTAACAAGACCTGAGCTATCAGTATTGATCGCTTACGGTAAAATGGTTCTAAAAGAAGATCTTGTAAGTGATGATATTGCGAATGATGAGTTCCATGCTCAACAACTGATGCAATACTTCCCAACAGAGTTACGCCGTAACTACTCCCAGCACATGGATAACCATCCACTACGTGCCGAGATCATTGCAACTGCGCTTGCTAACCAAATGGTTAACGAGATGGGCTGTAACTTTGTGACTCGTTTGCAAGAAGAGACGGGCGCGAACATTGTTGATATTGCGAATGCTTACGCGGCATCACGTGAAATCTACGGTCTAGGTAAGGTACTAAAGAGCATCCGTGAACTGGACAACATCTCAAGTTCTGAAGCTCAATACGAATTGCTTTACCATGTGCGTCGTACGCTTCGTCGCCTAGCACGCTGGTTGCTAAGAAACCGTACGGGTAAACAGTCAGTGAACGCATTGATTGAGCTTTACCAAGGTGATGTGGCTGCGATTACTGAAAAACTGGACGAAAACTTAGTAGCTTCAGAAGTAGAAGAGCATCAAGCAATGGCTCAACTATGGATTGATCAAGGTGTAAATGCTGAGCTGGCTAATTCAGTGGCTCGTTTGTCTAGCCTGTACTCAGCACTGGATATATCCACAGTAGCTCGTGAAACAGGTAAAACAGTCCAACAAGCGTCTAAGCTTTACTTCAACCTTGGCGACCGTTTGTCACTGCATTGGTTCTTGAAGCAAATTAATGGCCAAGCTGTAGACAACAACTGGCAAGCGCTGGCACGTGCTGCATTCAGAGAAGATCTGGATTGGCAACAACGTCAGCTAACTGGCCAAGTACTTAACTGTGGCTGTGCTTCAGACATCGATGTGATTAAAGCGCTTGATGACTGGATGGAAAGTAACTCTGTTTCTCTGCATCGTTGGGAGAGCATCTTGAACGAATTCAAAGTGGGTTCTGTTCATGAGTTTGCTAAGTTCTCAGTGGCGTTACGTGAATTGATGTTGTTGAATCTAAACTGCATGTCGAAAGACTAGTCACTAGATAAAACGAAAAATATAAGGGCAGGCCACAAGGTCTGCCTTTTTCGTTTCGGTAAAGTGGGATCAATAGAACTAGCGATTTTTGAAGGACCAACCTCGACGGACACGTTGTTTGTTGTTAAGTGAGTTGGTGGCTGTACTAAGGTTGAGATTAGAAATGGGTTAATAACCTGAAGAAACGATAACGTTTGCTTAATAATGAACCTCATTCGTTAGCAAACTCGATTATCTTACCCTTACAGACAGTAATAGATTGAATAGTTGGGTAAATAAGTAAATAATATCGCCCCGTTTACACGGGGCTTTTTTCTATCGGAGGCACAATGCTTTACCGTCTAGCCAGAACTGGCTTTTTCCAACTTGATGCCGAAAAGGCACATGATCTTGCAATTCAAAATTTCAAACGCTTTACAGGCACACCAATTGATCTTTTGTATCGCCAACAATTACCTCATCGACCTGTAGAGTGCATGGGTCTTACTTTTAAAAACCCAGTTGGCCTCGCGGCAGGCCTAGATAAAAACGGCGAATGTATTGATGCATTTGGCGCTATGGGTTTTGGTTTCGTAGAAGTAGGAACAGTGACTCCACGTCCACAAGCGGGTAACGACAAACCTCGTTTATTCCGTCTTGTTGAAGCTGAAGGTATCATCAACCGCATGGGCTTTAACAACCTAGGCGTCGACAACCTTGTTGAGAATGTTAAGAAGTCGAACTACGATGGCATCTTAGGTATTAACATCGGTAAGAACAAAGACACACCAATTGAAAAGGGCGCTGAAGATTACTTGATCTGTATGGAGAAGGTATATCAATACGCTGGTTACATTGCTGTGAACATCTCTTCACCAAATACTCCAGGACTTCGTTCTCTACAATACGGCGAAGCTCTAGACGATCTGTTGTCTGAACTTAAAACCAAACAATCTGAACTGGAAGAGAAGCATGGTAAATATGTTCCTCTTGCTCTTAAGATTGCTCCGGATCTAAGTGACGACGAAATTAGCCAAATTTGTGAATCATTGATCAAAAATAAGATCGATGGTGTGATCGCAACAAATACAACATTGGATCGTTCAATCGTTGAAGGTATGAAACATTGCGATGAAGCGGGTGGCCTAAGTGGACGTCCAGTTCAATCTCGCAGCACTGAAGTAGTTCGCAAACTTCACGAAGAGCTTGGTGACAAACTGCCGATCATTGGAGTAGGTGGTGTTGACTCGTATGTTGCTGCAAAAGAGAAAATGATGGCAGGCGCGAAGCTTGTACAAGTTTACTCTGGTTTCATCTACAAAGGTCCAGGCCTAGTTGGCGACATCGTTAAAAATTTATAAGCTGTAAAAAATATAAGCTGAAAATTGCTTTTATTCTTGAAAAGCGACAATCTGGCATCGTCTTACTAAAAGAGACACTGTAACTCACTGAGTTGTAGAGAAAAGCGATAAGAAAGAGGAATTCATTTCCTCTTTTTTTTTGCCTATTGCTCAGTAAAATTACTGTAATTGAAGGTAATTTTGCGTTTTACCTAATGGAATGGTTCAACAGTGTGAGACGAAATGATGCTTAAACCTAGCGATACATGGAGTTGGTATTACGATGAGCAGCAATGTTCATTAATGCTAAACCTCGGAGAGGATATGATTTTCAAAACGAATCTGGTCCGCAATAAGCTGGTGGACTGCGCGTTTAGAGATAATGAATTCACCGTTGATGACGCATCTTCATACCAAACCTTCAAAGAACAAATTTCTGGCTTAGAACTGTCTGAGCCTCGCCAAGCTGAACTCGCGCTTTATTGTGTGGCAGCAAAACGCTTCCATAAGCCTGTACAGCCTAAGAGTTGGTTCTTCGACTCACAGGGCGCTGGGCATGAATATCCTCAAGAAGGGGATATCGTACAAATGAATAACGAGCATAGCTTAGGGTATTTCATTGTATTAGAAGTGGGAGAGTGCGCGAGCCTATGTGCATTTGTCGACCTAGAAGAGTTTCTGCTTACACCTTCAAAAGGGTTACGCTTTGGCGACTCGATTAAGGTCATGCACGATAGAATGATAGACGCGAACGCTATTCTTCATCAAACGCACATTGCGATGGTCGGTTAGCCTTCTATTCAGTCCATCATTTCTCACACACATCGCAACGCGTAAACCTGTCAAACCTTTCCCAAAATCGGCTCAATAGCCGATTTTTTTGTGCCTAAAAAACCTCATCTTGATAAATACATCACTGCTTAACCATTTAAATAGTGAACTTACGACTATTTTTTCGCCTTAATTTCAGCCTGTTTTCATCGCTAGAAGTGTAATTTGTCCATCTTTATTCCCTGTTTTTGGTCTTTTGTAGCTAAATTTCATCCATAAATCTCATTTGGTATATACCAGATTTGAGATGAATATAAATTCACATTGCTACTTTGGTTAATAAGTGGTCAGAAATGAAGTTGGTTTGATAGGTCTTATGTTCTAAGGGGATGTGGGTAAGCGATCGCTTCAAGACTGTGCATTTGCTAGCCAGTTAGTCGAAAGATTCAATGAAAAGACGTGTTTAGTGTGATGCTCTAGTTACAAATTCAGGTATAATCGAACTCATTTTTATCAATAAAAGAACACTATGAATCAATATCTAGCGGTTACCTCAAACGGCCTTGAGAATTTATTAGTTGAAGAACTAACCCAACTAGGGATTACAAACGCAAAACCTGTTCAAGCAGGTGTTAAATTCAAAGCGACCAATGAGCAAATTTATCGTTGTTGTTTGTGGAGCCGTTTGGCTTCTCGATTTGTACGTGTCCTTTCTGAATTCACTTGTATGGACGACATGGATTTGTACCTATCAACCACTGCGGTTAACTGGGTAAATCAATTCCATAGCTCTAAGCGTTTTGTTGTTGACTTCAATGGTACGAACAACGAAATCCGTAATAGCCAATACGGTGCGATGAAAGTAAAAGATGCCGTTGTTGATTGCTTCGAGAAGAAGTCTTTGCCTCGTCCTTCTATCAGCAAAGAGAACCCAGATGTTCGTATTCACGTTCGTCTACACCGTGATAAAGCGATTCTTGGTGTTGATATGGTGGGAAGCGGTCTTCATCAACGTGGTTACCGTCCAGAATCAGGTCGCGCACCTCTGCGTGAAACGCTTGCTGCAGCGATTCTTCTCCGTAGTGGTTGGGATGCAACTAAGCCTTTCCTAGACCCTATGTGTGGTTCAGGTACGTTAGTGATTGAAGCGGCAATGATGGCTGCAAACATGGCTCCTGGTGTTAAACGCCAGAAGTGGTGTTTTGAATCACTAGAAGATTTCGAACCAGAGCTTTGGGCTGAAGTTAAAGCTGAAGCGAACGTTCAAGGTCGTCGTGGCGTTAAGAAAGTAGAATGTAAGTTCTATGGTTACGATAACGATGAACGCATGATCAAAACAGCGCGCGACAATGCTCGTCGTGCTGGTGTTGAAGAGTTGATTGAATTCGAAGTAGGTGACGCTGCAAAGCTTAAACGCCCTACAGAATTTGTTGATGGTGTGATTGTTTCTAACCCACCTTATGGTGAGCGTCTGGGTACAGAGCCTGGCCTAATTGCACTGTACACGGCATTCGGCGCACAGCTTAAAGCTGAATTTGGCGGTTGTAACGCGTCTATCTTCTCTAGTTCAGACGAACTACTTAGCTGCTTACGCATGCGTGCAGACAAACAGTTCAAATTGAATAACGGTGCGTTACCGTGTCACCAAAAGAACTACTCAATTTCAGATCGTCCGATGTCAGAACGTCCAACGGGCGAGCAAGAACAGCTGATTGCTCCTGACTTTGCAAACCGACTTAAAAAGAACATCGGTAAAATTGGCAAGTGGGCTAAGAAAGAGCAATTAGATTGTTACCGTATCTACGACGCTGACTTACCAGAATACAATGTAGCGATTGATGTATACCCAGGTCACCTTGTGATTCAAGAATACGCAGCGCCTAAAGATGTTCCGGAAGATAAAGCTAAGCGTCGTTTAACCGATATTATTCGTGCGTCTATTCAAGTAACAGGCGTTGAAGCAAACAACGTCGTGCTTAAGGTTCGTCAGAAGCAGAAAGGCCGTTCTCAATACCAGAAGATGGCTCAAGACTCATCTAACCTAGAAGTGAACGAATACGGCGTTAAGCTGATTGTTAATCTTCATGATTACCTAGATACAGGCTTGTTCCTAGATCATAAGATCACTCGTCGTCGTATCGGTGAGATGGCCGCAGGTAAAGATTTCCTAAACCTGTTCGCTTACACAGGCAGTGCATCTGTTCATGCTGCTGTAGGTGGCGCTCGTTCTACAACAACGGTTGATATGTCTAATACCTACCTTGAGTGGGCAAAACAGAACATGGAGCTTAATGGCCGTGTTGGTCGTCAACATCAATTTGTGCAAGCTGATTGCTTACAGTGGTTGGTTAAAGAGCAGGGTTCTTACGACCTGATCTTTATTGATCCACCTACGTTCTCAAACTCTAAGCGTATGGATCAATCTTTTGATGTTCAGCGTGATCACATTCAATTGATGGAAAACCTTAAGCGTCTTCTTCGTGAAGAAGGCACGATTGTGTTCTCTAACAACAAGCGTCACTTCAAAATGGACTTGGAAGCTCTGGATGAATTAGGTCTTAAGGCTCAGAACATCTCTGCTAAGACACTTCCATTGGACTTCTCTCGCAATAAGCACATTCATAACTGCTGGTTGATTACTCACAAGTAGTTAAGAGATTGTATAAGGATATATAGTGCTGACTCTCTACAGTACAGAAGGGTGCCATCTATGTGAGATGGCATTCCAACTCACGGAACAGTTAAATATTAGCCATCACGTCAACGTTGTCGACATTGCATTCGATGATGAGCTCTTTTCCCGTTACGGGGTCACTATTCCGGTGCTCAAACTTGAAAGCTCTGATCTTTCTCAAAGCTCAGAGCTTAACTGGCCATTTGGCTTGTTAGAACTTAATGATTGGTTAAAGAAGAATGGCATTACTTACAATTCATAATGGGCAATTAGCGTTTGGCGATCACCCGTTATTAGATCGTGCGGACTTCGCACTGCAAGAAAACGAACGTGTGTGTTTAGTAGGGCGCAATGGCGCTGGTAAGTCTACGTTGATGAAAATCCTGTCTGGGAACATCATCATGGACGACGGCAAGATGCAAATCACACAAGATGTGGTTGTATCTCGCCTTGAGCAAGATCCACCGCGCAATGAGCAAGGTACCGTTTATGATTACGTTGCTGGTGGCCTAGCGGAAATCGGTGAACAGCTGAAGATCTATCATGATCTTCTGGATCTCATCGGTACTGACCCTAGTGAAAAGAACCTAAATCGTCTTACTCGTGTTCAAGAGCAATTGGATCATGCGAATGCATGGCGCTTTGAAGATCGCGTAAGCAACGTATTGGCTGCACTTAAGTTGACAGCTGAAACAAAGCTGACTGATTTATCTGGTGGTTGGCAACGTAAAGCGGCGCTTGCTCGTGCGCTTGTATGTGACCCTGACGTGCTTCTACTAGACGAACCGACTAACCACCTGGATGTTGCTACCATTGAATGGTTAGAAGGCTTCCTGAAAGATTTCCGTGGTTCAATCATCTTTATCTCGCACGACCGTGCGTTTATTAAATCGATGGCAACACGTATCGTCGATCTTGATCGCGGTAAGTTGAGCTCTTTCCCTGGTGATTACGAAAACTACCTAGTTGAAAAAGAAGAAGCGCTTCGTGTAGAAGAAATGCAAAACGCTGAATTTGATAAGAAGCTTGCTCAAGAGGAAGTATGGATTCGTCAGGGTATTAAAGCTCGTCGTACTCGTAACGAAGGCCGCGTACGTGCGCTTAAGAAGCTACGTGAAGAACGTTTGAACCGTCGTGAAGTGCAGGGTAAAGCTGTTATCCAAATCGATGATGGCCAGCGTTCAGGCAAGATTGTATTTGAAGCTGAAAACATTAACTTTGGCTTCGAAGGCAAAGAGATTGTTAAAGACTTCAGCTTCAACATCATGCGTGGTGATCGTATCGCTCTAATTGGCCCGAATGGCTGTGGTAAGAGTACGGTACTCAAGCTGCTTCTTGATCAGCTTAAGCCTGATTCAGGTCGTCTACATTGTGGTACTAAGCTTGAAGTCGCTTACTTTGACCAATATCGTGAAATTCTAGATCCTGAGAAGTCTGTAATCGATAACTTAGCGGATGGTAAGCAAGAAGTCACTGTAGGTGGCCGTGAGCGTCATGCACTAAGCTACTTACAAGATTTCTTATTTTCTCCAAAACGTGCTCGTACTCCTGTTAAAGCACTATCTGGTGGTGAGAAAAACCGTCTGTTACTAGCTCGTATCTTCCTTAAGTCGAACAACTTATTGATTCTCGATGAGCCAACCAACGATCTAGATATCGAAACTTTGGAACTTTTAGAAGATTTGCTTGCCAACTATCAGGGTACGCTTCTTTTAGTGAGCCACGATCGTCAGTTTGTTGATAACACGGTTATGACAAGTTGGATCTTTGAAGGTAATGGCGTTATTGAAGAATTTGTTGGTGGTTACCACGATGCTCAGCAGCAAAGAAAACAAGCATTAGAGTACCGACAGGTTGAAAAGCCATCAAAGCCTGAGAAAGTAGTTGAGGAAACTCCCAAAACTGCGCCAGTTAAAGCTAAACCTAAGAAGTTATCGTATAAGCTACAACGAGAACTAGAAGCGCTACCAATGCGTTTAGAAGAATTGGAAACTCAAATTGAAACTCTTCAGGAAGAAGTCAACGATCCAAGCTTCTTTTCAAAATCTGTAGAGCAGACACAACCAGTATTAGATAAGCTATCTGCAGCAGAGCAGGAGCTTGAAGTTGCTTTTGAGCGCTGGGAAGAGCTCGAGGCACTACAACAGGAAAGTTAAGAAGTAATAATGACTTGTACTAAATTTAAATTAACAACAGTTGCAGCATTAGTTTTTGCTGCAACTAATGCGAATGCTGCGCTTTATAAGGTAGTGGAAGTTACTCCTTCGATTACTGGCGCGTCAGAGATCTTTGGTGTTGCGATTCAGCCAGCTACAGTTACCGACACTGAAAGTTGTTTTACTACTGGTACTGTCGGTGGTGTTGCGTGTGACAGCTTCAAATTGGCTGGTGAAACTCGCAATACAGTCGAAGCTGTAAGTTATCGTGAAGAAGTGCCTTTCGCTATGGACGCTCCGTTCCAATACATCCAAGAGTTCGATGATTTCGAAAACTATTGCTACCGAGAGCTAAGATACTCTACATGTGAAAGCTGGGCGCAAAACCGTTGGAATGATACTTGGAGCAAGGAAAGAAATGACCTTACTCACGTCAATGCTAAAGCCTTTGTCGAAGGTGGCGCTACATTTGACACTCGTAATACGGTAATTAACTCTCTAGATGACAATGCTCAACCACTAGGTGTTAAATCTAAAGGTGATATTCGCAATAACGCGATGTTTACGACGACGGCTGGGCCTACTGGTACGTCTGAAACTCGTGCATGGAAAGCGATTAAGGCAAGCAACGGTACTGTTTATAATGTAGGTAGTGTCTCTGAAGAGTTTGTTCCGACTGATACATCAGAACCAGATAAGGCCTATGCTTCTAAAGCGGCGATCTGGGACGGTACTACGACCAAAGAAATCGATTGGATTCGCAGCGGTGACGCTAAACAAGGTGATTACTTTGCTCAAGGCAGTATGCGTTCAATCGTTGAATCAGGTTCTGGTTTTTACGGTGTTGGCTATAATACTGCAGATGGTAATGGTGACCTACAAGACATGAACGCCAGTGTTTTTGTGAGTGACTCATTAGATCTTACTGGTGCAACATGGACGACTACACAGATTAGCGGTGCAGAGGTTAAGTCAGGCTCGTCTAACGACGATGCTAGATACAGTAACTCTGTAGCGACTGACATCAACGATAATTTGTTCGCTGTTGGTTATTCTAAGCGTAATGGTTATGTACCAGAGAGTGGTAGTGCAGGTAATAAGCCTTTCGTTGTAACCGATGCCAAAAACCCAACAGCAACGTACTTGTCTGGTGGTATCTTCTTTGGTGGTTCGAGCGGTGAAGCTAAAGCAGTTAACAACTTTAATGAGTTTGTTGGCCAAATAGATGCAGAAACCACTCGTGAGGTTGATGGTAGTGAAAGAAGACACAGAGGCTTTATATATCCTTATAACGTGTCTTCATCAACTGAAGCTCGTCGTGTAGACATCTTTAACGGTCAGGCTTGGTGGTTAGATGATCTAACAAATGATGGTAATGTTTCCGGAGAGAACAACAAGTTCCGAATTATTGATGCTACTGACATTAACGATGCTGGTGTGATCTCTGCTACTGCTATCAAATGTACAGTTGGAGGAACGACTCAACCGTATGACACAACGTCTCACAACTCATACTGTGGTGGCGCGTCATCTAACGCGGTAGAAGAGGTTGTTGCAGTTAAGCTTGTACCAATTGCCGGTGCAACTAAAGCTGATATCCAAACTCGTAGTGCCGACTCAGAGAAAGTTGATCGTCAAGGTGGTAGCCTAGGTTGGTTAACTTTGACTGTGCTTGGTCTGTTAGGGTTCCGCAGAAAATTTAAATAATTTATCTCTTGGGCCCGAGTTCACAATTCTGAACTCGGGCTTTTTTTCGCCTTGAGAAAAGTGAAAATCTGATCGATTCTTAAAGTTGGAGTCACAAAAACTCCGCAAAGTTGTAATCATTGTATGTTAGTAAATGGAACACCCGTATGAGGACTGCACTATGAAGAGACAAAAGCGTGATCGACTAGAACGAGCACAATCTCAAGGCTACAAAGCTGGTTTAAATGGTAGGTCGCAAGAAGCTTGCCCATATAGCCAAATGGACTCTCGGTCTTATTGGTTAGGTGGTTGGCGTGATGCCAAAGATGATAAGCAATCAGGTCTCTATAAGTAGATAGGGCGCAAAGAATTCAAGGTCAGGGCTCCATTGTCTGTTGATTACAACGGCTGGAGCCTTGTTAGTTTCAGAACAACACAAAGACTCCTAGAGCTATGTAGCATTCTAGTTTCGCTATCATAAGCGTATCGCTGGTGGATTTATCCTGTTTCAAGGTTAATATGTGATACCTTAATGCACTATAACTAAATTTATTGCAATAAAATAAAGCAGCCATGGGCTGCTTTATTAAAAATCTAATAGTTAGATTAGAATGCTGACGTATCTTGGAAAAGGCCAACTTTCAAATCTTTAGCAACGTAGATCTCTTTACCATCAACAAGTACGCGACCATCCGCAAGACCCATAACTAGGCGACGGTTAACAACACGCTTCATGTGGATCTCGTAAGTTACTTTTTTCGCTGTTGGCAGAATTTGACCAGTGAATTTCACTTCGCCAACACCTAGAGCTCGACCTTTACCTTCGCCGCCAACCCAACCAAGGTAGAAGCCAACAAGCTGCCACATTGCGTCAAGGCCTAAACAACCCGGCATTACAGGGTCACCTGGGAAGTGACAATCGAAGAACCATAGGTCAGGAGTAATATCCAGCTCAGCAAGAACTAAACCTTTACCGTAATCACCTTCAGTTTCAGACATTTTAGTGATGCGATCCATCATTAGCATGTTCGGTGCTGGTAGTTGAGGACCTTGTGGCCATAGTTCGCCTTGGCTTGATGCTAGAAGCTCTTCGCGAGTGTAAGAATCACGTTTGTTTTGCATTATCAATTACTCCGATTTTTGATAGGTGCATATTAGTGAACAGGTGTACGCTAAACAAGTCCGATCAGTACTAGACAAACCAGTTTTTAATGCGTCCAACGATTCCAATAGGGTGCTCATGTCTTTCAAAGTTTTCAATACGTTCCGCGATTTTGCTCAGAACGCTTTCTTGTTCATCGTCTCTAAATGGTTTGTTCATAATGAGAGGAATTGCTTCATCTACATTAGACACAGACCAAATATGGAATTCTTCATTCTTAATGCTTTCAATAAGGTCTGGCTTCAGTGCGAGGTGCCTTAAATTCGATCTTGGAAGGATCACACCTTGTTCGCCAGTTAAGCCATTGTGCTTACACACATGGTAAAAGCCTTCGATTTTCTCGTTTAGCCCACCAACCGCTTGTACACGACCAAATTGGTCCACTGCACCAGTAACCGCAATTTGTTGATTGATAGGGTATTCAGACAAAGCACTCACCAAAGAGCAAAGCTCTGCAAGAGAAGCACTATCGCCATCTACTTCGCAATACGATTGCTCAAATACCACAGAAGCGGCATAAGGTAGCGGATCTTCAAGGTTGAGTGCGCTGCTCACAAATGCTTGCATGATCATCATACCTTTTGCATGAAGATTACCACCAAGTTCGGCTTTGCGCTCAACATCGGCAATATCACCATCACCAAAGTGAATAACACAGGAAATTCGTGCAGGTTCACCATACGATATCGGGTGTCCAGGAACATCGATGACTGTTAGGCCATTAACCTGACCAACTTGTTCACCTTCAGTTTCAATAATGACTTGGCCATCTCGAATATCATCAAGAGCGCGTTCTGGTAGGTACGACTCTCGGTTGTATTTGTGTTGTTGAGCTTGTTGGATATGGTGAATATCAATCTCACCATTGTTAGCTTCAATCAAAGCTTCGTTCAATAACGCATTGTGCCAAATAGGGCATAATGGAGTATAGCTTTGATCTTCAGTCTCTCTTGCTCCGGCAGTAAGAATGCCCGTCAACGCTTGTTGCGTGATGGTTGGCAGTTCATAGCGTAGTTGAAGCCACTTAAGGTAACCAAGATATTGAGTCAAATTCTCTTCAGAGATCTTGATATCTTGCTCAATTTCGCTAAATAGGCAAAAACCGGTTTGAATATCGCTGTCTAGATAATCAAGGTCACCTAATTGAGCTCTATCACCAACCACAATCAACTTAATGTTGTAGGTAAGAGGCAAAGTTGGAGATTGGTTCAAGTGCTCAGGATTGCTACTGATAGGTTCTACGGCTTCACCAAGCAGCGCAGATTTAAGCAGTAACCAGCTTCCTGGGTTTGCTAAGATCAAGTTTGCTGAAACGATCAGATAACCGTTGTTTGCTCTAGCCAGGAGGCCAGGTTTTGTCGCAACAACCTTACCGTCTTTCGATTGAACTTGGTCAAAAAGAGAGGCAGCATTTAAAGATTCAGTTTTTATAACCGGTAGAGTGTGATCATCTAAAGCAGTGACCAGAGATTCAACAATCATTTGACGATAGATCGAATTGTCCGGAGCGTTTACAAGTAAAACACGCGAAAGGTTAGACAAACGGACAAAGCGGGTTAGCGCATCTTTGAATCTATGTTGAATATCTGAAAACGGGAAAGGCGAGATGTCAGGGAATTGCTCTAATTGAGCGCTATATTCGTCGTACTGAGGCGTAACATGTCGCCAATCTACTTGAGTCATTTAAGTTTCTGATTATGATAATGAGGTAGGGAGTATATAGAAAAACCGATCTCGCTTGTAGCTCTATGTGGTAGTTACTAATCACTAAGCTAATATAAGTATGATCTTGGTCTATTCTTTCAAGACAATAATTGTTAAATAGCCTATTTTGGGTTACGCTGTCACTAGGATTAACTCTCGAGATTAGACATGAAATATCAGCAACTTGAAAACTTGGAATGTGGTTGGAAATGGAACTATCTGGTCAAAAAATGGAAAGAAGGTGAATCGATCACTTGCCATATTGATTCAAGTGAAGCTGATGTTGCTGTTCAAGCCTTATTGAAGCTGGAACACCAGCCTACGGGTGTTCTTGAGTGGATCTCTAACAACATGTCTCCTGAGCTCGATAACAAGCTTAAACAAGCGATCAGAGCTAAGCGAAAGCGCCACTTCAATGCTGAACAAGTTCACACCAAAAAGAAATCAATCGACCTTGATTATCGTGTATGGGAAAAACTATCTCAACGAGCGAACGAGCTAGGTTGTACGCTTTCCGACGCCATCGAGTATTTGGTTAGCGAAGCGTCTCGTAGTGAACAGGCCAGCAAGACGGTGACTAGCCTTAAAGAAGACTTAAGCAAACTCCTTTCTGACGATAAATAACCATCAACAGTAGTGGTGACATTATGATGTACGTAATCTTAATCGGTGCGGTATTAGTTTTTTGGTTAGTAGCAGTCGATCGACCGGTGTTGAAAATTAAATTTAGTGACGGGGCGATCGAACAAGTTAAAGGGCATCTTCCACCGAGCTTTAAGCATAACCTTCAAGAGATTGGTCATAACAATACCTTTAAAGGTGAGCTAAAAGTGTATGCAAAACGTTCTGGCTACAATCTCAAGTTCACTAAAGATGTGCCTAAAAACGTACAGCAACGTATTCGTAACGTGTTCCCGCATAATGGTTTTAAGTCTAAAGGCTCAAAGAAAGCGTAATCGTTGAGAGTTACGCGCTAGCTAGTCAATCTTCATACTAAGTTAATCCTTCATTTCTCTTAAATCTCCGCATACTGTTCTCACCCTCAACAAAGAGAGAGCAGTATGAGATACCTAGTATTACTATTATGTTTTTTATCCCCAGTCGCTTTTCCCGACGATGCATTGGTTAATCCTGTAGCCAAAAAGATAAAAGTCACCGTCATGAAAGGGCTCAACAAGAGTAATGTTGATTTCGAGGGGTATTGCGATCTGATGATTGAGATGAAGCACTCTAAAGGTTACGCAAGAATCAAAAAGGTGAGAACGTCTGGAGATAGTAAAGTTTGCAAGCAGGCAAAAAAAAATCTACCGACGAAGAAAAGGTTCAAATACAGCTTTCCAGAAAAGTATATCCGGCTACATATCACACACTAACCACTCTCAACGCACTATAACTAAATATCCTTAATTTTATTGAAACAATTTCGTGAACCAATCTCTAATTTCTATTAATATTAGTTTTGTTATAAAGGCAGGATATGCCGATACAAGAGCATTTACGGCAAAGGAAAGTCACGGTTGTTGTTAGCAAATAAAAGTTATACCCCTGAAGTCGTTGAGATCTCAAGGAAGGTCTCAATCAATGTTGAAGCTCGCTTTAATCGATGGTTAATCTCACCTGAATATAAGCTCGCACAATCTACAGTAGACACGTTACTAAGTTTGGAAAATAGGTATTGTGATAGCGTCATATTTGATGAATCTGACCGCATATCTCACAACCAACGTATTTTATTGCGCTGCGAGCAGGATAGAGTCAATGCTCATCGCGAGAAAGTCGACGCGAAGCAACAAACCTTACGATACGTTATCGATGATGTCAGCAATGCCGCTTCTGCGCTAATGCTTGAGAAGCTTCAAGGTACCTTAATAAGTTCGTTGTTTTCAGACTTACCCGATTACAATCAATTCGCTAGTGTTGCGTATTCGCCATCTTTAAACTTTTCCAAACTCCATGAAATATCCGCGAAAAGTAGGCCATTGAGCTCAAGTTTAATTGAGTTTGTTTCCAATCAAGAGTTTGCAGATAAATATGGAAAGAAATCTAAGGTGATTCTCGATCCAAAAATTGCAGCACGACAGATAGGTATTGAAAATTGTCGTTTATTGTTCCCATTGTTAATGAGTCAACAGCTGATCAAGTGGAATGATGGCAATATTAAACACATCACACCTAAGGTTTGGCAGCACTTGGTCGTGACGTCAAATGCGACTCGAATTCGACTTCAAGAAACGTCGGTTAAAGATCCAAACGTAGGAATTTTACTTGGCGTGTTGCGAGTTCTGCCTTTGTTTCTAATTTGTAACCACTTTTCTTCCACGTTTGAAGACGCATTGGTAAAAACGATGCTTGGTTATCGTGAAGCAAGTGACAAACATGACGAATATTATGCTTGTACTGAGGTGATGCCAAATACACAGTTTCTCGAAGCGATGGTCGAGCAGTTAGAGCTTAAACTACTAAAAAACCTCGTTGAGTTTATAGATTGGAGCCCTGGAAACCAGTTCATAAAGAGGGCACTTCTAGAGGAAGTGAATGACACTCCTGTACTTGAGCGAACGGTTTATGGGGCAGCTTTGGCTCAAGGTAGGAAGTATTCTGTTTTCGAAGCGTTAGAGAATAGTGAGTTATTTAACGTTAAGCACCGACCTTATTGGTTTTCAACTGTTCAAATGTCTATAGCGACGATTGAGCAGATGCAAGATCAAGTGCCTGGAAAACTGACGACGAACATGTAAAAAGGGAGCCACATTAAATGTGGCTCTCTTTTTTGTTGCACTGTAACGTAATGAAAGCGCCTGTAAATCTTGCTGTATACCGTTTAACAGACCACTTCGAATGTAAACGACTCCTGCTTGGCAATTGCATGCTTAACGGGTATACCAAGGCGCTGGCAAGTCATCAGAACTTTCAACTTCCTGTCGGCAGGAGCGTGCTCTGACAGAATCACCGAGCTTAGGCATTCTCTATTAAGGTAGAGCTTATTACCGATCATTTCCTCATCAGATAGCACCCAACGGTATTCCTTTTCGTAGCACCAATTAGAGTGCTTAACCTTGAACATTTCAGATCCCAATTCAGATCCTTGCAATTCCCCCAACGATACTGAGTGGAACATGCTTGGCTCATCTTCGTATTGGACTTCGAAACAGTTGAGATTGGCCTCACCGTTATAGCAGTTGAGGTCATACTCGATGCACATACCTTTAAAGTTGTCGCCATACTGAGACCATAGTATAGGGTGGTCGCTGGATTGAGAAAAACACATAACCTTGAAATTGTTTTGAAGTTCATTCTTGAATATGTGGTTAGATTCAAAAGGGTTATTGAAAGTTTTAGCATAATCGAACCACAGCGAACACTCGGCAATCGACTGTATGTTTCTATCATGGAGGGATCTGAACTTATAAAGTTTAGGCAACATATCAAACACCTAGTTTACAAAATTGCCTGATGTTAACACTTTAATTCATAGCTGAGACCTGAATGCATAGCATTTGATTGCCTAATCACCAAATATATTCATATAACTGTTTGATAGATCAAAATTTAAACATGAAATAGTAGCCTGTTTAAGTGGTTTATCTGGCAGCTGAGCGACAGTAATCTAACATTCGCTTGTTGAAAATAAGATACAACGTAACTTTTAGTTTGTCTGGGTGAGGTTGGTAAACAGGGACTGCTGAGTTTAATAAGCTTCGTGTAAATACCTGAAAGCTATCGGATATATGCTCTAGATCGATTCCAACGACATCCCATAAACTAAGCGTGACATTAAAGTACCCATGTGAAACGCGTACGCATGTTAACGGTTTTAGATGTTAGTACGAACATTGGCGCCAGAAGAAGAGCCACATGAAAAGTTGGTGACGGTTGTAGGTAAAATAATTCAATTTGATTGGCTACTGATAAAGGTGTCGTTTTGGTGTTATCAATAAAGATGGTCGCCTGTGTGAAATCTGAAAAGAAAACAACAACCAATGCCCACAAGATTCACACACAACACAGCAAAAATGACTACAAACATGAGCATGAATCAGGAAACGAGAAGAGAAAAGCTTTCTGTTGATAAAGTTTGTGTGCACGGAGATCGAATTACGGACGGTACAGACGTTGGGTACATATAGCTATTTGTTTTTTGTGATCTTAAAGAGCGCTGCTGCATGCTTAAAAAGACCAATACGTTAGATTAGGCGGATATTTTAAAGTAGTTCAAACCGGACATTACTAAATTGCTCTAACAATCCCACTGCGTATTATGTATATTATGTTAAATTGACTTTGGTGTTTATAAGGCAGGTATCTTTATATGATGCCCTGCCTCTTATCTATCTACCAAATCGGCGTTCTATTTAACAGTAACGCTATTTACCATAAAATACCTAATAAACATATTTCCTAATCTTCGATTAAGAATACGTTTATTAGACTTCAAGCATCAATCGATCAATTGCTTCTGTGATCTCTTTGGTTCTTACTGGCTTGGTCACGAAATCATTCATACCAACATCTAAGCACGAACATTTGTCTTCAACTGATGTGTGTGCTGTTAGCGCGACAATTGGCGTTTTGATGTTCGCGTCTCTCATGTATTTGGTTGTGGTTAATCCATCCATTACCGGCATCGACACATCCATTAAAATAATGTCTATCGAGTCATTGGCTCTTTCCACAAAGCCAATCGCTTCCTCACCATTGCTGGCGATGAAAACTTCGTGGCCTTGTCGCGTTAGGATTAATTTGATCACCATTTGATTGGTTGGGTTGTCTTCGACAACTAACACTGAATAACGGCTTCTTAAATCTCGTGGACAATCATTATCTTCAATGTTGGCCAGATTGTTCGTGACTCTGGTTAGTACTGGCAGTTGTACTTCGAATTTAGAACCTTTTCCTGGTTCACTCTCTACCGATATACGCCCTTGCATCAGCTCAACCAGTCTTTTGGTGATTGCCAAGCCTAAACCTGTGCCGCCAAATCTGCGTGTGATTGTGCTATCAGCTTGCACAAATGGACTGAACAGCGACGAAAGTTGTTGTGAGCTGATACCAATCCCTGTGTCTTCTACTGTTATATAGAATGAACTCTGCTGGTACTTGATAGAAACATGGACACGCCCACGTTCAGTGAACTTAATGGCGTTACCAATTAGATTAAATAGGATTTGTGCCAAACGACTTGGGTCGAGATAATGAAGTTCACCCTCAGGGATATCGCTGGTTACGGTTAGCGACAAACCTTTATCGTCTGCTGTCTTCTTTTGTTCAGACAACACAAAAGTTACAGTGTCGCTTACGTTGCTCCATTGAGGCGCTAACGAGAAGCATCCAGATTCAATCTTAGAAAAATCCAACACATCACTGATAATTGCCAATAGGAGCTCAGATGATGTGCTCATGTTGAGTAGTATAGACTGTTGTTCTTTGTTCAATGATGTGGATTTGAGGGTGTCTATTAAGCCAATAATGGCGTTTAGCGGTGTTCTTAATTCATGACTCATCATTGCGAGGAATTCAGACTTTGCCTTATTAGCTCTTTCGGCGTCTTTTCTTGCTGTGACAAGCTCTGCTGTACGTTCTCGAACGGTTGCCTCAAGCTTTTCTTTATTCTCAATATCGAAAACAGCACGTTCTATCAACGGTCGGAAACGGTTTAATGTGGCCTTGGTTTCAATACTAAAGTGCTTGGTATTAGAGTGGATAAAGATGATGACGGATTGTGTTAGTCCGCTATCTATACCCGTAATCAGAACGGAGTTGATTTGGTCGAGAACAATGGGATGCAGAGAGTTGAATTCCCCAAGAGACTTGGGTTCGAAAAGGATGGCGCATTCACCATTGATGACTCGCGATAGCTTGCCACAATCGCTCCAATTCATTTGTTCGAAGACTTTGTTATTGGTTAGCAGGGTTTTGAAACTGCCTTCGTTCCCTACCCTTGATACCACGATAAAATCATCAAACCTAATGTATTTTTTGAGGACAAACTCAAGGCTAGAGAATATCTCAGATATGTTACTCGCCTTACTGATCGCAGAGATGGTTGATAAGATCACTCTGTTCTCTTCAGCCAGTTTTCGCTCACGGGCTTTTAGTTTTTGCAGTTCAATACGAGCTTCTTGCAGCGCTTCTTGACCTTCAGAACCCATTACTTTTTCAACCTATAAAACGTTGCAGACGATACCATTAAATTCCCGTGTGCGTTTTCGCCACCAGAGAGCCTGCCTTGCTCACCAAACGTGAACGGACATATGTATGGAAGCCCATTAAGTGCTTGATTTATTTGCTCGCAAACCTCTTCCATATCTTGCTTTAGGTTGAGCATTGGGCCCGCGCAAAAGATGTTGATTGCTCCGAGCTTCTCTTCAAGATCCATATCGTTGTAATAAGAAGAATGAATGATATTAGCGGCACGGCTTATTAACTGTTGTTTAGAGCCTTGCATTAGATAGATGGTGTCACCTTCACTAATGTCGGTGAAGAGCTCGATCCCGTTGCACTCTGTTTCTCGGATAGAGTGAGAGAGCTTGAAATACGGATAGTTGTAAGATGAGCCAACTTTCCTCCCCAAAGGATAAACAGACGATTTTTCAAAGATATAGCCATCGTCACTGCCACCTAGGTGAAAATTGGTCCATTCGTTATAAACTGTGGCAGCTGGCCGATGGTCTATCTCCAGCAAAATTCTATTTCGTACTTTAGTCACAGTGCCTGAGTAACGTGTAGGCGTATGACCTGCACTGAAAGAGGAATAGATTGACTGAGACGCAAACACCACCGTTAAAGATACGCCATTTATAGATAGCGACTCTTCGGTGAAGATGCTCCAATTTCCAGAAACCTGATTGTCCGCAGCACTACCGCCAATAATAGGCACCTCAGTACCAAACTTTTTATCGATAGCTGCCATCACCTTCTCTTCATTACCAGGAGTGGAATGCAGCAAGATAAGATCGGGGATTTCGCCCTCTCGGTTGGCGTTCTTAAGTGCTTTGTCGATCGCGCTGAAGGTGCTGCGGTCTATGGAGTCGCTAAAGTGCTCGATACCTGTACCGTAGGCGTTGATTCCCGAGTCATAAATGATGAGTACGCCAATTACCGGACCAGAATGAAACCCAGTTTCTGTCATAATGCCGTGACAAGTGGTACAGCCATGTATAGGAGTGTTAGGGAGAGCGTCTACGAAATATCTCTGAACAGCGAGTGTCGAATATTCTTCTGTGCAGTAGCAAATAAGACAAGCAATATCGTCAGCGTTTTCTACCCCGCTGAGCAACTCATCTACTGCGATTTTATCGTCTAGGGAGTAAGAGACTTTTGATAGAAATTTCATAGATTCTGGGAAACTTTATTAATGTTCTCTTTATAACACTTTAATGCATTGTGTTTCACTGATTTGGTACATATTTCTATCAAAAGAACCGAGGCGTCCCCCAGTTTTCTCTCTGTTACTCTTTAGACAGGTTTACAGAAAACGTGCTCACCTGTTGTGGAAATGTAACCGTTATTGAGGAGGTCTTATCATTAGTTTGTAACAGCCAATTTGATGGCCCTTTTTCTTTCAGAATTCCGCTTTCATTATAGCTAATGATAAATTTGCCAGTTTTAGATGTTTCGATCGAATACCCTAGGTTATCGCCCGAAATTAAAACATTATGATTATCAATACCAAATTCACAAGGTTTTGAAACGATACAGTTCACTGTTTCGTTATTATCGTATGTTACTGTTCTCCAAGTAAATGCAGCTATTAAAATAACCAACATGACGATAATTTGAACAAGCCTGCCTTTTGTTAGCTTTTGTGCCGCCATTATAATCTTTACTCCTTGTTACAAAGTTCAAAGTTTTTAAATAAAAATCCAATTCCTGACCAAGCGTAAGGTTACTACTCTGTCATTGATTTGTTAATTCAAGTATAGTGTCGCGTTGAAAATGCCACTTTTTTTTAAAATCAGCAAGTGGAAATAAAGCCCTGAATAGGCTGAATTTCCTTTTCTAATTTGGGTGGCATTACGACGTGAGTCGTGTTGGAAGTAAAGTGTAGTAAATAAGAAATTGGAAGCATGCAAATGAGCCAAGAAAAGCAGCTTGAACAAAACTACAACTATACGGTCGTCCGTCAATTTACCCTAGTTACAATTTTGTGGGGTATTGTCGGTATGGGCGTTGGTGTTTTGATTGCCGCTCAATTAGTTTGGCCACAGCTAAACTTTGATACGCCGTGGTTGACGTACAGTCGTTTACGTCCCCTGCATACTAATGCGGTTATTTTTGCGTTCGGTACAAGTGCGCTGTTTGCAACATCATATTATGTTGTACAACGTACCTGTCAGACGCGTCTCTTTGGTGGCCCTCTCGTAGCCTTTACCTTTTGGGGTTGGCAAGCGATTATCCTGTCCGCTGCAATTACTTTACCGTTAGGTCTAACCTCTGGTAAAGAATACGCAGAACTTGAATGGCCAATCGATATTGCTATTACTCTTGTGTGGGTAGCTTATGCAATCGTGTTCTTCGGAACCATGATTAAGCGTAAGACATCGCACATTTACGTAGCGAACTGGTTCTTCGGAGCCTTCATCATCACGGTTGCCGTGTTGCACATCGTTAACAGCCTGGCTGTTCCTGTATCTGCGTTTAAATCGTACTCGATTTATTCCGGTGCGATCGATGCAATGGTGCAATGGTGGTACGGACACAATGCGGTAGGCTTCCTATTGACAGCTGGTTTCCTAGGTATGATGTACTACTTCGTACCTAAACAAGCTGGTCGCCCTGTTTACTCTTACCGTTTGTCGATTGTTCACTTCTGGGCTCTCGTGTCTCTGTATATCTGGGCTGGTCCTCACCACCTACACTACACAGCACTTCCTGACTGGACTCAATCTCTAGGTATGGTTATGTCTTTGGTTCTGTTTGCTCCATCTTGGGGTGGCATGATCAACGGTATTATGACTCTATCTGGCGCGTGGCATAAGCTACGCTACGACCCTATCCTACGTTTCCTAATCGTTTCTCTATCATTCTACGGCATGTCGACTTTCGAAGGCCCAATGATGGCAATCAAAACGGTTAACGCACTATCTCACTACACGGACTGGACTATCGGTCACGTTCACTCTGGTGCGCTAGGTTGGGTAGCGATGGTTTCTATCGGTTCGGTTTACCACTTAGTTCCTAAACTATTTGGTCAAGAGCGTATGTACTCTGTATCTCTAATCAATGTTCACTTCTGGTTAGCAACGATTGGTACGGTTTTCTACATTGTTGCAATGTGGATCTCTGGTGTGATGCAAGGTCTTATGTGGCGTGCAGTTAACTCTGACGGTACATTAACTTACAGCTTCGTTGAATCTGTAGAAGCATCTTACCCGTTCTACTTTGTACGTTTCTTAGGGGGCTTCATCTTCCTATCTGGTATGTTCTTAATGGCATACAACACGTACAAAACTGTTTCTGCACCTAAAGATAGCCTTAAAGCTATCCCTCAACCGGCTTAAGGAGATTTAGAATGAGCTCAAATTCAAATAATCGCCATGAGTTGGTAGAGAAGAACGTTGGCCTACTAGCGATTCTTATCGTTATTGCTATCAGTTTTGGTGCTTTAGTAGAAATTACCCCGCTTATTTTCCAAAAGCAGACGACTGAACCTGTAGAAAATCTACGCGTTTACTCTGCTCTGGAAATGGAAGGTCGTGATATCTACATTCGCGAAGGTTGTAACGTATGTCACAGCCAAATGATTCGTCCTTTCCGCTCTGAAACGGAACGTTACGGTCACTACTCTGTAGCTGGCGAAAGCGTTTGGGAACACCCATTCCTATGGGGTTCTAAGCGTACTGGTCCTGATCTAGCGCGTGTTGGTGAACGTTACTCTGATGAGTGGCACCGTGTTCACCTTATCGACCCTCGTGAACTTGTTCCTGAATCAAACATGCCTGGTTTCCCATGGCTTGCTGAGAATGTACTTGATGGCAAATTGACTAAACAGAAGCTTGAAATCTTCCGTAATCAATTTGGTGTTCCTTACACAGACGAACAAATTGCTAACGCTAAACAAGATGTTGAAGGAAAAACAGAGATGGATGCAATCATCGCTTACCTTCAATCGCTTGGCCACGCAATGAAATAAGGAATAATTATGGACATTATTACATTTCAAAGTGTTTGGACTGTTACTGTTTTTGCTTGTTTCATCGGCATCGTTTGGTGGGCTTTCGGTAAAAATCGTAAGTCGCGCTTCGACGAAGATGCAAACCTAGTGTTCGCTGATGAAGCACCTGCGAAAGATAAAAATCAAGGAGTGACGAAGTAATGAGTACATTCTGGAGTATTTGGGTAACAGTAATCACAATCGGTACGTTGATTGGCTGTGCAGCCTTACTTCGTTGGTGTTCCAACGATAAAACAGGTGTAGAAGAAGGTCATGATATGGGCCATGAATACGATGGTATTCGTGAGCTTAATAACCCACTACCTAAATGGTGGACATACCTTTTCGTTAGCACAATTGTGTTTGCAGCTGTTTATCTAGCTCTATACCCAGGCCTTGGCAACTTTAAAGGTCTACTAGGTTGGACGAGTTCAAACCAAACAGTTCGTAGCGTAGAAGAGTCTCGCTCTGCAATCGCTGCTGCGCAAGCAAACAAACAGTTAGATGCATACGCGAAAGAGCTTGATGATGCAGACACCTACTTTGGTGAAGCATTCAGAAAGTTAGCTCACGACGAAAATGGTCTACGTTCTGTCCCTGACATTGCATCAGATGCTGATGCAATCAAAGTGGGCCAACGCTTGTTCCTACAAAACTGTTCTCAGTGTCACGGCTCTGATGCTCGTGGTCAGAAAGGTTTCCCGAACCTAACTGATAACGCATGGCTATATGGTGGTGAACCACAAGCTATCGTTACTACCATCATGCATGGTCGTGTCGGTCAAATGCCAGGTTGGAAAGACGCTCTTGGCGAAGAAGGCGTAAAAGAAGTAGTTAGCTACACGCTTAGCCTTTCTGGTCGTAGCGTAAACGCACGTGAAGCAGAGGCTGGTAAAGCTCGCTTTGTAGTGTGTGCAGCGTGTCACGGTACTGATGGTAAGGGTAACCCTGCTGTTGGCGCCCCTGATCTGACTGACCGCGACTGGCTATTCGGCGATTCTCGCGCTGATGTGACGGAAACAGTCATGTACGGACGTTCTGGTGTAATGCCGGCTTGGAAAGACATCCTCGGTGAGGATAAGGTTCAGCTCGTCTCAGCCTACGTCTGGAGCCTCAGCAACTCAGATAAAGAGTAACATAATGATAACAGCCCCTTCTTAAGGGGCTGTCTTTCTTTTACAGTTATAACCTTAAGTGTTTGTAAAAAATAGTTTTATTTCATTGTATATATTGAGAATAATAATATGGAACAACCTTGGTATAAGCAGTTTTGGCCGTGGTTTTTGCTCTTCCTAACCGTTGGCGTTTCTATGCTAACGTTGGTTCGAGTCGCGATACTTACCAACCATTCAGTTCACGTTGTTACTGAAGATTACTATAAAAAAGGTAAAGGTATTAATGTCGACATTTCAAAAGTAAACGTTGCTAAAGAGCTTGGCCTATCAGCTTCAGTTAGCGAGAAAGGTAACTCGGTTATCATTACTCTCGACAAAGGCAAGCTAGACCACTTCCCTGCTATTAGCGCAATGTTCGTGCACCGAACGCTGCCTGACCGTGATTTTACTCAGCTACTGACCGCTGATGCGAGAGGCAACTACACGTTGACTCTGGACCATGAAATGCAAGGTCCATGGTTTATCGAGCTTTCTCCGCATAATTCTGAATGGTTAGTTCAAGGTCGCATGAACTTCCCTATTGATACTCCTACTCAACTAACGAACTAAAGCTTATGTGTGAATCCTGTTATCACTGCGGTGAAGATGTACCAGCGGAAACGGATTTTAAAGTAGAAATCTTAGGATCGGTGCGGCAGATGTGTTGTCCGGGCTGCGAAACCGTAGCCCAGACAATCGTTGATAGCGGCTTGGTCTCTTACTACCAATATCGTACCGCTCCAGCTGAAAAAGCGGATCTCGTGCCAGAGCAACTTCTGGCACTCAGTCATTACGACAACGAAGATGTTCAATTGGAGTTTGTCCGTAACTCTGAAAATACCTCTGAAGTGACATTGTCACTAGAAGGTGTCTCTTGTGCTGCTTGTGCATGGCTTATTGAGAAGCAAGTCTCTTCAAAGTTAGGGGTTGTTAGTATTCGTGTTAATACCACGACTAACCGCGCCCTGCTCAGTTGGGACAACACTCAGGCTAAACTGAGCGAGCTGTTGTCTGCAATCCACACCCTAGGTTATAAAGCCGCACCATTCGAGGCTGATCAACAAGAAGCCGCCTATCATCGCTCGATGAAGAATTATCTCTATCGTCTTGGTATTGCTGGTTTAGCTACCATGCAGGTCATGATGCTGGCTGTGGCGCTTTATCTTGAAGTCTTTGGTAACCTTGAGCCCGAATTCAAAAGCTACTTCCGTTGGGTCAGCTTAATCTTCGCAACACCGGTTTTGCTCTACTCTGCATTGCCTTTCTATATCAATGCGTGGCGTAGCCTCAAAGGGCGAACATTGGGTATGGATGTGCCTGTGTCGATTGCTCTGTTGTTTGCCTATGTTGCAAGTTTGGTCGCAACGGTGACAGAGAAAGGTGAAGTATTCTTCGAATCTATCTCGATGTTTACCTTCTTCTTACTGCTTGGTCGTTTCCTTGAAATGCGCGCTCGTCGTAAAGCAGCTGCTGCTAGTGGTAACCTGCTTAAGCTCGTTCCTGCTATGGCAACAACGTTAGATGGCGAACAAGTTCCGGTAAAAACCTTAAAAGTTGGCGACCAAATTCGCGTTCTTCCGGGTGAACACATTCCTGCCGATGGCAAAGTATTGTCTGGTCGAGTTCATATTGATGAATCGATGCTGACTGGTGAATCTATCCACGTAGTAAAAAACGAGGGTGATACTGTCTTCGCTGGTACATTGAATGGTGACGAGTCGTTTGAACTGGAAGTGATGACATCAAAAGCGGATTCGGTGATTTCCAATATCGTTCGTCTGCAAGATGAAGCGCAACTTTCTAAGCCTAGAATTGCTGAAATTGCCGATGTGGTAGCGCGATACTTTGTTGCGGTTATCTTGATCATTTCATTTGGCACTTGGTTCTACTGGCACCAAACACGACCAGAAGACGCTTTCTGGATCATGTTGTCTGTGCTCGTTGCGACTTGTCCGTGTGCTCTGTCACTCGCGACACCGACGGCGATTACCTGTTCCACTTCTCGTATGGGTAACTTCGGTATCTTGCTGCGTAAAGGCCATGTATTTGAAACCTTGTGCAAAGTGAATCACTTGATCATCGATAAAACAGGTACATTGACTGAGGGTGATATTCGTATCAGCCAAGTTGAAACCTTCGCCGAGCTTGATAAAGACACCTGTCTCAAAGTCGCGGCAAGCTTGGAGCAACACGCTAACCACCCTATTGCGAAAGCGTTCAAGACTCATATTTCAGATGATATTGAAGTTGAGTCTGTCAATAACGTGATCGGTTCAGGTATTACTGGTGAGTGGAATGGTCAAGAAGTAGCAATCGGTAGTAGTGAGTTCATTCTTGGTGAATCTCAGCCTTCCGAAAGCAACGGTATCTACCTGTCATTGGCCGCTCGCCATATCGCGACATTTACTTATGAAGATCCGATTCGCAAAGAAAGTATCGAGTTCATTAAGCAATTCAAACAAGCGGGTATCAAAACCACCTTGCTGACTGGTGACTCGTTGATTAACGCAAAACCTGTTGCTGAAGAGATTGGTATTACCGATATCGTTGCGAACGCGAAACCTGAAGACAAGCTGGCTTACCTTAACTCTAGAGATGCAAGTGACATCACAATGATGGTTGGAGATGGAATTAACGATGCACCTATTCTTGCAGGAGCTCACCTTTCAGTTGCTATGGGCGGCGGTACAGACGTGGCTAAAGCATCTGCAGACATGGTGTTATTGGGCGACAAACTCGATAGATTACTGAAGTCGCGTACTTTGGCGCTAAAAACGCGTAAGATAATCCGTGAGAACCTTGCATGGTCGTTGGGATATAACCTGCTTATTCTTCCATTGGCTGTCGCTGGTTTGGTTGCTCCTTACATCGCCGTTGTAGGCATGTCTGCTAGCTCTATTATTGTTGTGTCTAACTCGTTAAGGCTTTTAAAAGAGCAAGGTAAATAATGGAAAGTTTATACATACTCATTCCAATCGCGATCGTACTTGTGTGTATCGCTGTCGGCATCTTTCTATGGGCCGTTAAGAGCGAACAGTTTGAAGACCTTGAGCGACAAGGCCACAACATTCTGTTTGATGAAGACGAAAAAGCTCACAACCATTCAGATAGCAAACTTGCTAAGAATGAAAAAGCCAATACAGAAAGCCAACCTAACTTAGATAAAAAGAATGATGACGCCTGATTGGATCGGAGCTTTTATTGTTGGATTGATCGGCGCGGGACACTGCATGGGAATGTGTGGTGGCATCGCGTCGCTTCTTTCGATTGGTAACACGAAGCCTTCCCCTGTTATTCCCCTGCTTTATAACCTTGGACGCCTATTAAGCTATGCCGTGATTGGTGGCGTGATAGGCGGAGCAATCTCTTCGATTGGCCAGCTCAGCGATTTTAATGCCTTGCTCGGTTGGCTGCGTCTATTTGCTGCTGTCTTTATGATCATCTTAGGTTTATACATTGGCAAATGGTGGTTCGGCTTGCTGTTCTTTGAAAAAGTCGGCCAGAAGCTTTGGCGTTATATCTCTCCAATCGGTAAGTCTTTTCTTCCGCTCAAACACCCAAGCCATGCCCTGCCTTTTGGTTTTATCTGGGGTTGGCTTCCATGTGGCCTGGTTTACTCTATGCTAACGTGGGCTGCGGTATCGGGAAGCTGGTACAACGGAGCGGGCATCATGCTTGCCTTCGGTTTAGGGACGCTTCCAGCGATGCTGACGGTTGGTATGGGCGCTAATTTCCTCAAGAAACTGCAACAAGCTGACTTATTTCGCCAACTAGGCGCAATTTTAATCCTCATTTATGGTTTCTATACCGGTTATATGGCATTGCAGCTCATTATTTATACCGTATAGCTGTTCTTTAAATCCGGTTTTTTTACTACCCAACTGGATAAAGGAATGCTAAAATATTGACGTATATCAAATAGTGAAAGATTGTTATGATTTCTGAAAAGCCTGTGACGAAACGTGTTCAGTCTGGCGGCTGTGCAATCCATTGCCAGGATTGTAGTATTAGCCAGCTCTGTATTCCGTTTACTTTGAATGAATCTGAACTCGATCAACTTGATCAGATCATTGAGAGAAAAAAGCCTATTCAAAAAGGCCAAGAGTTATTTAAAGCCGGTGACGAGCTTAAATCTCTATACGCTATTCGCTCTGGAACGATCAAGAGCTACACGATTACCGAGCAAGGTGATGAGCAGATTACTGCATTCCACCTAGCGGGCGATCTTGTTGGCTTCGATGCGATTACTGGTGACCTACACCCTAGTTTCGCACAAGCGCTAGAAACTTCTATGGTATGTGAAATCCCATATGAAATTCTTGATGACCTATCAGGAAAAATGCCTAAATTGCGTCAGCAAATTATGCGCCTGATGAGTAACGAGATTAAAGGTGACCAAGAAATGATTCTGCTTCTTTCTAAGAAGAACGCGGAAGAGCGTCTTGCTGCATTCCTTTACAACCTTTCTACTCGCTTCTCTCAGCGTGGCTTCAGCCCGCGTGAGTTCCGCCTAACGATGACTCGTGGCGATATTGGTAACTACCTTGGCTTGACTGTTGAAACAATCAGCCGTCTTTTAGGTCGTTTCCAAAAAGCAGACATCTTGAGCGTTAAAGGCAAATATATCACTATCGAAGATCACGATGCGTTGATGGAACTTGCTGGCGTTTCAAAAGAATAGTCTAGATATCAATGATGTAGTTCAATAATGAGCTACATCATGTTTCTCTCTTAAAACCTCTTTTATTTCTCTTAATCTCCCCATAACTACGCTACATTATTTATATGTTCGGTCTGAAAAGTAGGCTTAGTTATGAGTATCTATAACAAAATTTTAGTTGTCGCAGACATTAATCACGATGAGCAACCTGCTCTAGTTCGTGCTATCCAACTTGCCAAGAAAAGCACCTCAACAAGCCACATCACTTTCTTTTTGTCGATATACGACTTCTCGTATGAAATGACATCTATGCTCTCTATCGATGAAAGAGACGCAATGCGCAAAGGTGTAATTCACCAACGCGAAATTTGGATGAATAAAGTCGCAGAACCTTACCTAGATGATTCTATTGAATTTAATGTACAAGTGGTTTGGCACAACCGCCCGTACGAAGCGATCATTGCCGAGGTGTATAGTGGCGAGCATGATATATTAATCAAAGGTACGCGTAAGCATGATACCTTGGAGTCTGTCATCTTCACTCCAACTGATTGGCATCTGTTGAGAAAATGCCCTAGCCCAGTGCTATTGGTTAAAAATGATTTCTGGCCAGATCACGCGAAGATTTTTGCTTCAGTTCACGTTGGTTCGGAAACAGAAGCTCACTTAGAGCTTAACGACACTATGGTCGACAGGTTACTAGAGATCACGGGTCGTTTGGATGCTGAACCGTTCTTGGTGAATGCCTACCCAGTGACACCTGCTAATATCACGATTGAACTGCCAGAGTTTGATCCAACGTCTTATACTGACGCAGTTCGTGGTCACCACTTGACGGCAATGAAAGCGCTTCGCCAAAAGCACGGTATGTGTGAAGAACAAACTGTGGTTGAGCAAGGCTTGCCTGAAGATGTTATTCCTCGTGTGGCTTCTGAAAATAACGCTGCAATGGTTATTCTGGGTACCACGGGTCGTACTGGCTTGTCTGCCGTGTTTATTGGTAATACAGCGGAGCATGTTATCGACAAAATTAACTGTGATGTGTTGGCTCTTAAACCGTCTGGTTACGTGAGCCCATTAGACCCTAACCTTTCGAAAGGTTAAGTCGTTTAAGCACAGAGCTTCACTACAAGTTCAACTCATAAAAAAACGCCTCAAGCATTGCTTGAGGCGTTTTTGTTTATCTAGAGCAACGCCATTCCAAATACAGAATGGCTAATATCATCTTTATCGACTCAAATGGCTAAACGTTGGTTACGTCGATGAACATTGACTCATCAATGTTTGAAGATGAGATTTCAGCTTCTTCGAATTCGTATGCTTTGCGATCTTCACTACGGTCTAGAGGAAGGTTCACGAAATCAAACAGCTCGCGGTCAGCCAGTTGACTTGGGCTTACGTTCTGGATTGACTTGAAGATCTTCTCAACACGACCTGGCGTTTTCTTATCCCAATCAATTAGCATCGCTTTAATGTTCTGACGCTGTAGATTCTCTTGTGAACCACATAGGTTACAAGGAATGATTGGGAACTCTTTGTGCTCAGCGTATTTGATTAGGTCCGTTTCGCGACAGTAAGTCAGTGGACGGATAACAACGTTACGACCATCATCTGAACGAAGCTTTGGTGGCATAGCCTTTAGGCGCGCGCCGTGGAACATGTTTAGGAACATGGTCTCAACGATGTCGTCTAGGTGGTGACCAAGTGCGATCTTAGTTGCGCCGATCTTCTCTGCGAATGAGTACAAAGTACCACGACGAAGACGAGAACATAGGCCACACGTTGTTTTGCCTTCAGGCACTTTCTCTTTAACCACTGAATACGTATCTTTATCTACGATGTAGTAAGGAATGTTCAGCGTTTCAAAGTACTCAGGAAGAATGTGTTCAGGGAACCCAGGTTGTTTTTGATCTAGGTTTACTGCCACAACATCAAACTTGATAGGCGCTGCTTCACGTAAACGTAGCAAAATGTCTAGCATCGCAAATGAATCTTTACCGCCACTAATACATGCCATTACTACGTCATTCTCTTCGATCATGTTGTAGTCGATGATGGCATTTCCAACATTTCTTCTCAGACGTTTCTGAAGTTTGTTGAATTCAAGTGTTTCTTTTCTATTATCGTTTTGGTTCATTGCGACTCTCACACCGTCGTATTACCGACTGTAGATTGCTAGTGGGACTGTTTTAGGGCGTGGATTATACGGATTTTTATTTCATGTTGAAATAGTAACGGCAGGATAAACAAGCTGAGTATTAGAAAGATTCGGCTTTTATTATTCGATAAGCTCCCTAAGCGGTAGGGAAACGCGGCTTCACAAGCTCTCGGTTGGTATCACAGATAAAGAAAAGCAGCCTGCTCTAATTCGATCAGGCTGCTTTAAGATATGTCATGAAAGTTTGGAGACTGATTCTGCTAACAATAATTCCTTTAAAAATTATTGCGCGGGAATGTACGGCAATACGCGAACTGTTGGTTCTGGTAACGTGATGCTGTCACTTCCATTCAGTTCTTCTAAGGTGAATTTCGCTCGCCCTTCTTCGATTGGTAGTTGCTTGCCGTTTGAAACCTCTATGTTGCCTTCAAGCTTATTAGCGAATTCCAGCGTTAACCCTTGTATATCAGGCGTGAACCAACCAGAGAACATACCGCTGACATCTTCAAGCATCGCCTGCATCTGTGGTAATAGGTTTTCTAGTTGAGTTACTTCTACTGTGCCAGCTAAAGGCTCTTGCGTCATCACAACCAAAGAATACGCACACTCTTCTTCTTGAGTTTGTACAAAGATAAGAGGATTAGCTGAACGTAGGTTTTGATCTACAGGTAGAAGCAGTTCATTCGCAGGAGAGACTTTTAGCTCTTCGTAGTGCTCTTCTTTTTCCATCCAAGCTTTGCTGATGTGACAGGTTTGCTGAGCTTGTTGATCAACAAAGAAGACCGCAACTTTGACATCATCATGCCCTTCTTTGGTGTTGTTTTTCAGCTGAGTATAAAGTTTAGAATACGTGAACATGTACTCTTGCGCGGAAGCTGGAAGAGAAACCCCAAGGCTTAATGAGGCTAATATAGCGAGTGCTGTCTTTTTCATTATTATAATCTTGTCGAAGTTGAGCGTTTATAAATAGAAAGAGCAGCCAATGAGCTGCTCTTTATGTGATGTTATTTGGTCGAACTTATCGTATAAGCTCAACAAATGACTATCAAATCGAGTTACTTTGTCCAGTATACCTCGTTGTGACGGATCATAGCTTGTAAATCAGTCACATAGTCTGAACCGCGCTCAGAATATTTTAGCAAGCCGTTGGTGAGCTCTGTTGCGGTTTCGGTCGTTAACAGATCGTCGCCCTGTGTTGCTAGTTTTGCGCGAATTGCTCTTAGGTCTGCGTAAGCACGGTTTCGGTTTAGGTTCATGAAGTAACGGTGCACAGACTCTTGGCTTGAAGAGAATGTTGCGACTTCATGAGAGCTACCTTCGTTACGTTGTAGCGGAACAAGGCCACAACCTTTGGTGTAACACCAGTGTCCGAAATAGTTGTTCGCTTTGGTGGCGAAACGCGACGTTCCCCAAGCTGACTCATTCGCTGCTTGTGTCAGTACGAGCGCTTCTGGCAGTACATTGACGCGATTAAGCATCTCTGTCAGCCATGCCAGATCTAAACCTTCACTAGGCACAGGTAAGCTGTATAACTTCCCTAACCTTTTCGCATAAGACGCGTCTTCAGAATCAATTTTGTTTAAACCAGATTCAGAGAGCTTAGTTAAAAACGCGCGCTCTTTGGTGATACGTTTGTTTTCAATATTGATGCTTGGACGTAGGAACGAAAAAAATGTGTCCTTTTTCTCGTTCACATCTTCGATGGCCGCAAAATTTGGTGTGCTCGAAGAAACCGTCAAGTCGCCAAATTGGTCAGTGGAATTGGCGCTCTGCTCTGTCGTACGTCGACGCTCCTCTTCTTGGTAAATATAAGGACCAATTAGTGAAATAGAGCCAACAAGAGCCAGTGCCGTCACTTTAAGCGCAAGTGATTTGCTTGCGCTTGCCTGTGTGTCTTTATGCATCGAACACCTGTGGGTTTTTGTTATTGTCGTCGTTATTGCTGTCGTTGTTATCGTCATCACTCTTTGGACGATCTGAAGCAATCAGTTTCAACTTGATGCCAAACATTTCACGGTAAAGGATACCTTTCACGTGGAAGAAGAATGGAAGAACGAAGATTAAGCCAATGCCGTACATCATCGCAGCCACGATGAACATCAACATAACCATTAGGTAAATAGACGCGACCACGAAGATCTTCTTGTTTACCGCTCTTAATGAAAGCAGAAGCGATTGCATTGGCGGCACTTTCTTATCACAAATCAGCAGAATCGAATGACTGAACGCAAGTGAAAAGTAGATAGATAAGAACGGCAGAATCATACCTGCTATGCCTTGAAGCATTAGGCTAAATAAAGTCACTAGGATAACGGGAACCGTAAACTGCAAACCTTTACCAATATGGCGTACTTTGGTTTGTAGACCAGCAGCGTGGCTCATGGCCATTAAACAGATACCAGCATAGATAGGTGCACTGATCACTTCATAGCTAAAGTTCGCAATAAAAATTGATTCAACGATTTGTGGTGTAAACGACTCTGGGTCGATAACCGCATCCAATATAACCGCAGGGTCACCAAGCTGTAGTTTAAGTGCGATATAAAAGATAGCGAGTTGCACAAACATCAAAGCAATAATCGCAGGGGAAAACGAAAGAAAGTGACTTATCGTATGTTTCCAAGCTTCTTGGAATACAGCCGTTGCTTTGAGCTCATAATCGCCAGAAAGTGCACGGTTGATACTACCGCCCAAATTAAAATCTTTTTCGATGTCGTTGTTCATATTGATACCTAGGTGCGCCGATTAAGCGAAACCACCTAACTTATTGATAAAAAATTACCTTCATTATACTCATATGTCGGATACAAACTAAAATATGATTCTGTAACAAGGCTTGCTTTTGCGTCTTAATGGTTAATAATTAGACACTTGTTGGGGTGTAAACCCAGTAAATAACAGTATGGTAAAGGATGTTTACTTTTACCTGCGAAATTTTTTATCTTCGAAAGGTAAAAAATGCTTTGAATTCACGTTTTTGGTGATTATGATGCGCGCCTTAAAGGTGTATAGCAACAGGTCTCAAATAGAACCAAGGTGGAGAAAAACAGACGTTGAACGCTAAAAAATCAGTAGGAAAGCCAGTAGTACAGCTAACTGGCATCAGTAAAAGTTTCGATGGTAAGGAAGTCATCGGCAATCTGGATTTAAACGTAAATCATGGTGAGTTTCTCACGATTTTAGGCCCATCAGGTTGTGGTAAAACAACCGTACTAAGAATGATTGCGGGTTTTGAAACGGCAGATAGTGGTCAAATACTATTAGCTGAACAAAACGTAACCCAAGTTCCTGCTGAACAAAGGCATGTAAACACTGTATTCCAAAGCTATGCCCTATTCCCACATATGACCGTTTTCGACAATGTGGCATTTGGCTTACGCATGCAGAAAGTTCCAAACAGCGAGATTGAACCTCGTGTAATGGATGCTTTGAAAATGGTGCGCCTAGAACAAATGGCACAACGAAAGCCACACCAGCTATCTGGTGGTCAACAGCAACGTATTGCAATCGCTCGTGCTGTCGTTAATAAGCCTAAAGTTCTTTTGTTGGATGAATCTCTATCTGCTCTGGATTACAAACTGCGTAAACAGATGCAAATCGAGCTGAAACAATTACAACGCCAACTTGGTATCACGTTCATTTTTGTAACGCATGACCAAGAAGAAGCGCTGTCTATGTCTGACCGTATTATTGTTATGCGTGATGGCGTGATTGAACAAGACGGAACACCAAGAGAGATCTACGAAGAGCCTAAGAACCTATTTGTAGCGCGCTTCATTGGTGAAATTAACGTATTCGAAGCGACAGCGAAATCTCGTCTAGATGAAAAACGCATTGTTGCGACAATCGAAGGTGAAGAGTCGGTTATCTATCACGATAAAGACGTCACACCGGGTCAAAAACTGCAAGTATTGCTTCGCCCTGAAGATCTTCGTATCGAAGAAATCAAAGAGTCTGAGCAACGCGGTATTGTTGGCCACATTGTCGAGCGAACCTATAAAGGCATGACATTAGATTCAGTTGTAGAACTTGAATCTGGTATGCGTGTCATGGTTAGCGAATTCTTCAACGAAGATGACCCTGATGTTGATCACTCACTGGGCCAAAAAGTTGCAGTAACTTGGGTTGAGAGCTGGGAAGTGGTATTAGAAGATGAGCAAGAAGTTTAATTTACAAAACGCAATTGTTGCTTTAATCACAGGTTGGTTAGTGCTGTTCGTGATGATTCCAAACATCATGATCATCGGTACTAGCTTCTTAACTCGTGATGAAGCGAACTTGATCGAGATGACCTTCACCCTCGATAACTACGTGCGTTTGGCTGACCCGCTGTATTTTAAAGTGTTGATGCACTCTTTCTATATGGCAATTGTCGCAACCCTACTTTGTTTAATTATTGGTTACCCGTTCGCTTACATCGTGGCAAAAATGCCTGCGAAGTGGCGTCCAATCATGTTGTTCCTAGTGATTGTCCCATTTTGGACTAACTCTTTGATTCGTACTTATGGATTGAAGATTGTACTGGGTACGCAAGGTGTCTTGAACAAAAGTTTGTTAGCGCTAGATATCATTGATAAACCGCTACGTATCATGTACTCAGAAACCGCAGTAATGATCGGTTTAGTGTACATCCTACTTCCGTTTATGATTCTGCCGCTGTATTCAGCGATTGAGAAACTGGATGATACGTATTTAGAAGCGGCTAAAGATTTAGGTGCGAACAAACTGCAAACGCTATTGAAAGTTGTACTGCCCCTAACAATGCCGGGCATTATCGGCGGTTGTTTATTAGTACTACTGCCAGCGTTAGGTATGTTCTACATCTCTGACCTATTAGGCGGAGCTAAGAACCTATTGATTGGTAACGTGATTAAGAGCCAAGTGCTCAACGCTCGAGACTGGCCGTTTGGTGCAGCGACGAGTATCGCACTGACCATGGCAATGGCTGTGATGCTGTATGCCTACTACCGAGCAGGTAAGCTATTGAATAAGAAAGTGGAGCTAGACTAATGGGGCGCACAGTTAAGTTCAGCTTTATGGCGCTGGTATACGCCTTTCTATACCTACCTATTATCGTATTGATTGCTAACTCGTTTAATGCCAATAAGTTTGGTATGAAATGGGGTGGCTTCACGACTAAATGGTATGACGCGCTTATTAACAACGACAGCCTAATGCAGGCTGCGTGGCACTCGATCAATGTAGCGGTGTTCTCAGCAACAGCCGCAACGATTGTCGGTAGCCTTACAGCAGTAGCCCTATTCCGTTACCAATTTAAAGGTAAAGGCATCGTAAATGGCATGTTGTTCATCGTAATGATGTCACCAGATATCGTAATGGCAATTTCGTTACTGGCTCTGTTCTTAGTAATGGGTGTACAACTTGGGTTCTTTACCCTACTTGCTGCTCACATTACCTTCTGTCTACCGTTCGTTGTGGTAACGGTTTACAGTCGCTTGAATGGCTTTGATGTGAAGATGTTAGAAGCAGCAAAAGACTTAGGTGCGAGCGAATGGACGATCCTAAAACAGATCATCTTACCACTTGCTAAGCCAGCGGTTGCTGCGGGTTGGTTATTGAGCTTCACTCTGTCTCTGGACGATGTGATCATCAGTTCTTTCGTAACCGGTCCAACGTATGAAATCTTACCACTGAAGATTTACTCAATGGTTAAAGTGGGTATCTCTCCTGAGGTAAACGCCCTAGCAACAGTGATGTTAGTGGTGTCGTTAATACTGGTGATCATTTCTCAGTTATTAGCGAGAGAAAAAATCAAGTAAGTCTCCTACTCTATAAAGAGACAGGCTTGGTAAGAAGTTAAGCTACTTCAAGTTCAAAAAAGTGTTAATCATAAACAGAATGGAAATTGCCATTCTGTTTTTCTATCTACTGCCTTCGGGCAACGTTTAGTTTGGAGCTAACGTCAATGAAAAAATGGGCTACTCTATTAGCTGGTAGTGCATGTGCGCTTTCAATGTTATCTGCACCATCATTTGCAAAAGATAACAAAGAATTGGTATTCATGAACTGGGGACCTTACATCAACAGTGAGATTCTAGAACAGTTCACTGATGAAACTGGTATCAAGGTTATCTACTCGACTTACGAGTCGAACGAAACCCTGTACGCAAAGCTAAAAACACACAACAAAGGCTACGACCTAGTTGTGCCGTCGACTTACTTCGTATCTAAGATGCGTGACGAAGGTATGCTACAAAAGATCGACAAAACTAAGCTGAACAACTTCAAGAATCTAGATACTAACTACCTAGATAAGCCGTACGACCCAAGTAACGACTACTCTATTCCACACGTAGTTGCGATCACAGGTCTTGCTGTTAACACTGACATGTACGATCCAGAAGATTTCCAAAGCTGGGCTGATCTATGGAAGCCTGAGCTTGAAGGTCAACTAATGATGATGGATGACACTCGTGAAGTGTTCCACATCGCACTACGTAAGTTAGGTTACTCTGGTAACACAACAAACGAGAAAGAGATCGACGAAGCGTACGCTGAGCTACAAAAGCTGATGCCAAACGTTCTAGTATTTAACTCAGATAACCCAGGCGCGCCATATATGTCTGGTGAAGTTGGACTTGGTATGCTGTGGAACGGTTCTGCTGCCGCTGCGCAAAACGAAGGTCTACCAATCAAATTGGTTTTCCCTAAAGAAGGCGGTATCGGTTGGGTTGATAACTTTGCAATCAGTTCTGGTGCGGTAAACGTAGAAGCGGCTCATAAGATGATCGACTTCCTACTTCGCCCTGAAATTGCTGAGCAGATTTCTCGCGATACTGGCTACCTAACGGCAGTTAAAGCGTCTAACGAGAAGTTCAAAGACAGCCCTGCTCTGTTCCCGTCTCAAGAAGACCTTGACCGTGTTGAATGGCAAGCTGCAGTTGGCGACAAGACAGTGAAGTACGAAGATTACTTCATGAAACTTAAAGCAGGTCAGTAACTTAGCTTATTATCTAATGGCGACTAAGTAATAGGTTTACTTCACAAGCCTAGCTAGATAATCAACAAGTTAAAAATAAGAATATCAATGAATAGGCAGCTTAGGCTGCCTATTTTATTATATCGCTGCTATAATATACCGCGATTTTTAGGAATCCTTTTACTTTGGGCTCACTACCCAACTTCAAATCAAACAAATGAACGGAACAGTAATGAAAAAAACACTGTATACCGGCGCATTGTGTGCTGCTACTTTACTTTCTACACCCTCTTTCGCAGCTGACCAAGAACTGTATTTTTACAACTGGTCTGAATATATCCCAAATGAAGTATTAGAAGACTTCACAAAAGAGACGGGCATTAAGGTTTATTACTCTACTTATGAGTCTAACGAAAGCATGTACGCTAAGTTAAAAACTCAAGGTACGGGTTATGACTTAGTGGTTCCTTCTACTTACTTCGTTTCTAAGATGCGTAAAGAAGGCATGCTTCAAGAGCTTGATAAAACTAAGCTAAGCCACTTTGCTGATTTGGATCCAAATTACTTAGATAAGCCATTTGACCCAAGCAACAACTACTCAATCCCATACATTTGGGGTGCAACGGGCATTGGTATCAACTCAGATATGCTAGACAAGTCTTCAGTGAAAAACTGGGGCGACCTGTGGGATACACAGTGGGAAGGTCAGTTGATGATGATGGATGACTCTCGTGAGGTTTTCCATATCGCTTTATCTAAACTGGGTTACTCTCCAAACACAACCAACCCAGAAGAAATCAAAGAAGCGTACGAAGAACTTCGTAAGCTGATGCCAAACGTATTGGTATTTAACTCAGACTTCCCTGCGAACCCTTACCTAGCGGGTGAAGTGTCACTTGGTATGCTTTGGAATGGCTCTGCTTACATGGCACGCCAAGAAGGTGCAACGATTGACATTATCTGGCCGGAGAAAGGCGCTATCTTCTGGATGGACAGCCTAGCGATTCCATCTGGTGCTAAGAACATCGAAGCGGCTCATAAGATGATCGATTTCCTTCTTCGCCCAGAGAACGCAGCGAAAATTGCTCTAGAGATCGGCTACCCGACTCCAGTAAAAACCGCTTACCCTCTTCTTCCAAAAGAATTTGCTGAAGACAAGAACGTTTTCCCACCACAAGCAGCGATGGATAACGGTGTATGGCAAGATGAAGTTGGTGAAGCGAGCGTCATTTATGACGAGTACTTCCAAAAACTTAAAGTGAACAACTAAGTTATTGTTAGTTAATCAGTTAAGTAAATAAAGCGGCGTAAGCCGCTTTATTTTTTTCAGATTCAGAAACTGATGTGCTTTATCAAAGACAAGGCTTAGGCCGTTAAAGAACCTTTCTCTGAACATAACAATTCCCCGACTAGTTTAGGTACCTCGATACTCGCCTTACCGTAACGTTTCTCTTCAAACTCACTTTCAACCGCGCTTGGTTCTAGATTGATCTCTATTGTGTGCGCACCATGCATTTTTGCATCATGAACAAAGCCTGCAGCTGGATAAACAACACCTGAAGTTCCGATAGAGATAAAGAGATCGGCTTCTTCGAGTGCTGAATAGATGTCACCCATTCTTAATGGCATTTCGCCAAACCACACAATATGAGGACGCATTTGCGCTGGAATTTGACAACAGTGACAAAGTTCACCAGTTTCAATGTCACCTTTATATTCGATAACTTGATTCGATTCACTGCAACGTGCTTTTAGAAGTTCACCGTGCATGTGGATAATGTTGTTACTACCGCCTCTCTCGTGCAGGTTGTCGATGTTCTGAGTGATGATTGTTACTTTACCATCAAGTTTGTCTTCAAGCTCACCTAGCGCCTTGTGGGCTGAGTTTGGATGAATGCCCTCACCTTGTAAACCATGGCGACGCTTGTTATAGAATGCTTGAACCAAGTCGGGATCTTTAGCAAACCCTTCTGGAGTGGCGACATCTTCGATTTTATGGTTTTCCCATAGCCCGTCTTGTGCTCGGAATGTTTGTATCCCCGACTCCGCAGAGATGCCAGCGCCAGTAAGAATTACGATATTTCGATATGGGAAATGCATACAACGTCCTTTTCAATATGTCACTTTGTAACAGCTTAGCACTGTTCAAATTCCAACAATAGTTTTAGGGATTAGACCATAGTCTTAGGCAACTGAATTCATTGGCTATTTGTGACATAACTCGCTTGATGGGTGCTGCCGTTGTTACGCAAACTCTCCGTTTTGCTTTTCACTGAAACAAAAAAAGCGACCGAAGCCGCTTAGTTCTGTTTAACTGATGCCTACTTGATGAGCCTAAACCCATCAAAGTGAACGACGTTAGTCTTCGTTGATAGATGAGATCTTATGGATTGAAAGATCCGCACCGTTGAACTCATCTTCTTCACTTAAACGTAGGCCAGTTAGCTTGCTGAGCACGCCGTAAACAATCAAAGCACCAATCAGAGCAACAGCAATACCCGCCAGTGTACCAACCACTTGAGAAGCAAAGCTCACACCGCCTAAGCCCCAGAATGTTTGCGAACCGAAGATACCCGCTGCAATGCCACCCCAAGCGCCACATACACCATGCAGAGGCCATACACCCAATACATCATCAATCTGTGTTTTGTTTTGCATGTACGTGAACAAGTAAACGAACAACGCGCCTGCCACACCGCCTGTCACCAAAGCGCCTAATGGGTGCATTAAGTCTGAACCTGCACAAATTGCTACTAAGCCAGCCAAAGGACCATTATGGATAAAGCCCGGGTCATTCTTACCAGCAACAAGCGCCGCAAGAATACCGCCAACCATTGCCATCAGTGAGTTCATCGCCACTAGGCCGCTGATGCCGTTGATTGCTTGTGCAGACATCACGTTAAAGCCAAACCAACCCACACATAAGATCCAAGAACCTAGTGCTAAAAATGGAATGTTCGATGGTGCGAAGTTAGTGTGCTTACCCGCGCGGATGCGACCTTTACGCATCCCTAAGAAGTAAACCGCAACCAATGCAATCCAACCGCCGACACCGTGAACCACTACCGAGCCTGCGAAGTCATGGAAACCATAGCCAAACAGGCCTTCTAGCCAATCTTGGAAACCAAAGTTACCGTTCCAAATGATGCCTTCGAAAAATGGGTAGATGAAACCAACGGTAAATAACGTTGCGATCAAAATTGGATAGAAACGTGCACGCTCTGCGATACCACCAGAAACAATCGCAGGAATTGCGGCTGCGAAGGTCATTAGGAAGAAGAACTTAACCAGTTCGTAACCATTACCTTGTGAGAGCGTTTCAGCATCGGCAAAAAAGTGTGCACCGTAAGCAACCCAGTAACCGATAAAGAAATAAGCGATGGCGGAGACACCAAAGTCGGAAAGGATTTTAACCAGCGCGTTTACTTGGTTTTTCTTTCGCACGGTACCGACTTCGAGAAAAGCAAAGCCTGCATGCATCAGGAAGACCATGATTGCGCCAAGTAGTAGGAATAAAGTATCTGAACTTTGGGTAAGGGTTTGTACTGCACTATGAACTTGAGTCACCGTTTCACTCATTAAAGCATTCTCCTTCGCTTTATCTGATTTGCACTGATATCGTGCGATTCAATGTTGTAATTAATTAAAGACTCAACAGTAAACGCAAGATGTGTTCCAAGTGTTAAGGGTAATTTTCGTGCAACAGATTTTAATTTTAAGTCGTTGATTATTAGGGTCTAAATATTTACGTGCACTTTTATGGTTATTAAAAATTGAAAAAACAACCACGACAATTGCACCAAATAAGGGAGTTGCACCATATTGAAGCGGCCAATAAGTAGGTTCTGATACAGAGAGCGGCTGACAACAATTTACTGTTCCATAGCCTAAAAACAAAAAGCCCAGTGAATTTGAATCACTGGGCTTTCTTTAGATATGTCGTTAACGTGTTAGCGTTACAGGTTTGGCCCTGTCGACGGGCTTTGCGGTAGGTTTTGACTTAAACGCTGCATGCCTTGATACATACGGATAAACCAAACCACAATCGCAACACCACCGAACAACATGCCTACATATGGAATGTAGTAAGCGATGTCATCGATAATATGGTTTTGATACCAGTAATCGTTCACACCGATTAACACGCCATTAGAGGTCGCTACCGTTACGATAAGCACCACGAAGAACGTCAGGTTCAAGAAGAACGAGCGAATCAGTCCGTAGTAATGGGTATCCACTACTTCCCCGTCTTCGCCTTTATCTAAACGATAGCCCGCGTAGATGATGGCAACCACACCAGAGAGAAGGCAAGTAAATGGTGTAAAGCAGCTTAGTATGTAAGCGACCCAAATACCTTTATGAGGTTTGTTCATTCTTATTCACCCCTTCCGTTTTCTCTGTTGCTGCGTTAGCGCTTTGCTCAACGCCGTTTTTCTCTTGTTCCATCACTTCTTTGTACCAAAGGTCATGGTGCTCTTTAGCCCAAGTCTCATCAACTTCGCCTGTTACCATGCCTTCTAGTGCCCCTTCCATACCGAACAAGCCGATGTAGATGTGGAACACGAAACCACAGATAAGGATCAAAGCAGCTAACATATGGACTAGGTTTGAAAGCTCCATATCTCGACGCGTTTGACCGAAGATTGGGAAGTCTAAAACCAAGCCACTGATCGCAGCCACACTACCCATAACAATCAATAGCCAGAACAGTGCTTTTTCACCCGCGTTCGAGAACTCTGCAGATGGGTGAGAACCTTTATGTTTCCCTACCATGCCACCCAGTTTCATGAACCACTGGATATCGACCATCTTAAAGATAGACTTGCGCCACCACTTGATCAGAACAGCCATCAACAGCACATAGAAAATCGGTCCGATGTAGTTGTGGTATTGCTTAGCCAGTAGAACAATGAAGCCCCATAGATCCGTTGGGATATAAGGTTTCAAGAAGTGTTTACCGTAAACCAACATCAAACCACTGAATGCCAGTGTTAAGAAGGTAAACGCCATGCTCCAGTGCAATGCACGATCAAGTCGAGACCAACGTTTGATCTTACGACCTGTTCTTGGTGCGCTTAGCATTAGCGGTCCAATCACAACGTACATCAAAGTCACGAAAGCAATACTGCCAAAGATAGCGACGGCACCGGCTGGTGACATCCACTTCTCTTTCAATATGTACCACGTCTGACCTGGAGTACTGATTAACACACCGTGTTCAGCCGATTGAGATGTGGTGTAACCTTCTTCACCATTTCTTACTTGTCGCCAAAAATCGGCACCAGCAAGTTGAGTGATTTCTCGTTGAGCAGAGCTCGATTGAGTTTGTGATGAGTTCGTCTCAGATGCATGACTCATAGGAGAAAGCATTGTTAGTGCTGCCAACATAGGCAGCACAACAAGGAAGAGACGCTTAAACATTGTAAGCATATGTCTCTCCTACTTAGCTCTTAGTCGCATCGTAAGAAAGGTCGTTGCCGTCTGTCCAACCTGCACCTTTCGCACCACGTTCAACTACACGCTGACGGAAAACATCAGAAACTTTCTCTGCGTCACCCGCTAGCAGTGCTTTGGTTGAACAAAGCGAAGCACACATTGGCAGTTTGCCTTCTGCAATACGGTTCGCACCGTACTTTTGACGCTCCTCAACAGAACCTGGCTCTGTTTCTGGGCCGCCAGCACAGAAGGTACATTTGTCCATCTTACCGCGCTCACCAAACGCTTCCTGTTTAGGGAATTGAGGTGCGCCAAACGGACAAGCAAACAAGCAGTAACCACAACCGATACAAAGATCTTTATTGTGAAGTACGATGCCGTCTTCTGTATGTTCAAAACAGTCTGCAGGACAAACTGCCATACAAGGCGCATCAGTACAGTGCATACACGCTACTGAGATAGAGTTTTCACCCGGTTCACCGTCGTTCAGTGTTACAACGCGACGACGTTGAATACCCCATTCCAGAGCATCATCATTTTCATTCTTACATGCAGTGACACAACCGTTACATTCGATACAACGCTTGGTGTCACAAAGAAATTTCATTCTAGCCATTTTAAGACTCCTTACGCTTTACGAATATTACAAAGGGTTACTTTCGTTTCCTGCATCAACGTGACAGGGTCGTAACCGTATGTGGTTGCTGTGTTAGCAGCTTCACCAATAACGTAAGGATCAGTGCCTTCTGGGTATTTAGAACGCAAATCTTCGCCTTGGAACTTACCACCGAAGTGGAATGGGATGAATGCCAGCCCCGGTTTCACACGACGTGTAACCATCGCTTTCACCTTAATTCGGCCCTTCTCAGCACCCTCAACCCAAACATCATCACCGTCTTTAAAGCCGATGTCGTTCGCGTCTTTCGGGTTCACTTCAACGAACATCTCTTGTTGAAGTTCTGCTAGCCAAGGGTTAGAACGTGTCTCTTCACCACCACCTTCGTACTCAACCAGACGACCAGAAGTCAGGATAATCGGGTATTCACCAGATTTGTCTTGCTCTTGAATCGACTTGTAAAGCGTAGGTACACGGAAGATCGCCTCTTTGTCATCCCATGTTGGGTAGTCAGCAACTAGGTCGCGACGTGGTGTGTAAAGCGGCTCACGGTGCAGTGGCACGCGGTCTGGGAATGTCCAAACAATCGCACGCGCTTTTGCATTACCAAACGGGATACAACCGTGCTTGATAGCCACACGTTGAATACCGCCAGAAACGTCGGTCTTCCAGTTTTTACCTTCAGCAGAGGCTTTCTCTTCTGCTGTTAGGTCATCCCACCAACCCAGTTGTTTCAGTAGTTTGTCACTGAACTCAGGGTAGCCATCTTTGATTTCGCTGCCTTTCGAGTAGCTGTCTTCAGCCAGTAGGTTTTGACCTTCAAACTCAACACCGAAACGAGTGCGGAAGTTACCACCACCTTCAGCGACAGTCTTAGACGTATCGTAAAGGATATGTGTGCCTGGGTGTTTCATTTCTGGCGTACCCCAACATGGCCAAGGAAGACCGTAAGTCTCACCATTTGCAGGCCCGCCCTCTGCTTCCAGAGACGTTTTGTGGAATGTATGCCAGTTCTGTTGGTGCTCTTTCAAACGTTCTGGGCTTTGACCTGTGTAACCGATCGTCCACATACCTTTGTTGAATTCACGAGTAATGTCTTCAATCAATGGTTGGTTGTTCTCAACACGGATGTTTTTGAACAGCTGATCAGAGAAACCAAGCTTCTTAGAAAGAAGGTACATGATTTCGTGGTCAGGCTTAGATTCGAACAGAGGATCTACCACCTTGTCACGCCACTGTAGAGAACGGTTCGATGCCGTTACACTGCCGTAGGTTTCAAACTGAGTCGTCGCTGGTAGCAGGTAAACGCCGTCAGTACGATCATTCATTACCGCTGCAACCGTTGGGTATGGGTCAACAATAACCATCATATCCAGCTTCTGCATCGCTTTCTTCATCTCTGGACCACGAGTTTGAGAGTTCACTGCGTGACCCCAGTAGAACATCGCGCGGATGTTTTCGCGTTGACGAATCTTGTCTTTGTCTTCAAGTACACCATCAACCCAACGAGAGACAGGAATACCTGCACTGTTCATTGGTTTTTGACCGCCGTATGCGTTGTCGTCGAAACGGCCTTTGATCCAATCAAAGTCGATATCCCAAACTTTCGACCAGTGACGCCAAGAGCCTTCAGACAAGCCGTAGTAGCCTGGAAGTGTGTCAGAAAGTACGCCAAGGTCAGTTGCACCCTGTACGTTATCGTGACCACGGAAGATGTTTGCACCGCCGCCTGATTTACCGATGTTACCTAGCGCAAGCTCAAGTACACAGTAAGCACGTGTGTTGTTGTTACCTGTGGTGTGTTGAGTACCACCCATACACCAAACGATACAACCCGGACGGTTTTCAGAAAGCAGTTTCGCTGTGTGGTAAACGTCTTCTTCGCTTACGCCTGTTACACGTTCAACTTCTGCTGGGCTCCACTTCGCGACTTCTTCACGGATCTCGTCCATGCCGAATACACGTTGGCGGATGAATTCTTGGTCTTCCCATTTGTTAGCAAAGACATGCCATAACACACCCCAGATAAACGCAACGTCTGAACCTGGGCGAAGTGATACATAGTGATCAGATTTAGCAGCAGTACGTGTACGACGAGGATCCGCAACAACGATCTTACAGTTGTTCTTCTCTTTCGCGATTAGGATGTGTTGCATTGCCACTGGGTGAGCTTCTGCTGGGTTTGAACCAATGAACAGCATCGACTTACAGTTGTGCATATCATTGAACGAGTTGGTCATTGCACCGTAACCCCAAGTGTTTGCAACACCGGCTACTGTGGTTGAGTGACAAATACGCGCTTGGTGGTCAACGTTGTTCGTTCCCCAAAGCGACGCCATCTTACGGAATGCGTAAGCTTGCTCGTTGCTGTGCTTTGCACTACCTAGGAAGTAAACCGAATCAGGGCCAGACTCTTTACGAAGTTCTAGCGCTTTGTTACCGATCTCTTCAATCGCTTGTTCCCAAGAAAGCTTCTTCCACTTACCGCCTTCCAATTTCATTGGGTACTTAAGACGACGTTCACCGTGGCCGTGCTCACGTAGAGCTGCACCTTTCGCACAGTGTCCACCAGCGTTGAATGGGTGATCGAATGCAGGTTCTTGACCTGTCCAAACACCGTTTTGAACTTCAGCGTAGATACCGCAACCTACAGAACAGTGAGAACAGATAGTACGTTTCACTTCTGTTTTCGCTTCTGGATCGACTGATTTAGCCTGTGCTTTCTTCATTATGCCCGGTGCGAATAGACTTGCGCCTACCACTGCGCCACCAGCAGCTAATGAAGTGTTTTTCATGAAGGCACGTCGAGACACGCCTAGCTGATTGGTTTCTTTGCTCACACTATCGGAGCGTTTGACAAGTTTCATCCGTTATCTCCTAAAGCGTGTCGTAGTAATCGCGAATGTGTTGCGTTTCACGATAGCCCGTCTTCTTCATGTCTTCTTTCGGCATTTCAACCGTTTCTGAAGCAGTTGCCACTTTCGTTGTACCAGCGACAACGGCACCAGCTACGGCTGCAGTCGTTAAGCCTTTGAGTAAGTCCCTACGGCTTGTGTTTATTTCTTTATTATCTTTCATCATTGCTTCCTTACCTTACGGTAGATCTTTTGGAGGCTTAATGCCCCTCTATCGATATAATCGCGTACTGCTCGATTACTCGTAATCAGTGACGTTTTTCACATCAATCTTTAATTTATGCTTACTGCTTTTTGTATTAACGCTAAAACGCACTTGTTCTAACGTTAAAAATGCTTCACACAGCTGAGCGGCCGATTTGTAGAAGTTGGCACTTTCTGCACTTTCAAGCTGACGTGTAAAAGAGTTGAACCAAGGACCAAGGTGCTTATTGAAAACCACTTGTTGCAGGGCTTCTTCTTCACCGGTTAGCATTGCCATTACTTCACACAATGCCGCAATATGATCTTCTGGCTCTTTTACTTGATCATCACGTTCAATGCCTAAAAGCTCTAAATCATGACGAATCTCTGCTAATGGTTTTTCCATCATGGCGCCAGTGCGATGCCAAGAACCAAATGGAACAATCTCTCCACGGCCAATGCCAATGAACAGATCTTGATATTCGTCTTCTAACGCTTCGCGATTTGATTCTGTTGCCGCTTGTTGAATAGCAATCCAAGCTTTTTGCATTGCACTTTCAGACGCTTCAATATCTAGCGTTTTTAGAAAGTCGATCACCTCTTCAGAAGGTGCGCTACGAAACAGTGCAGATAGAACCAAATAGATCTCAGTTCTTAGTGTCTGTTCTTGTGCCTGATCCAAATTAGTTTCCAAGGCTAACTCCTAGTATTTCAATTGTTTCAATGGGTCTTGCGCCATTGAATCGAACATATCCACCACACGACAGTCCTCACACATAGCAATACGATTGATCGCTGCTTCATCTGAAAAGTGAGAGTGACCGCGTAACTTGTTCTGTAACATGTCGATCATAGACTGAGGTGCGAATGGTTTATGGCAACGTACACATTCCGCAGCTTTCTCTTCATGAATCACAACCGCTTTCTGACGTTCTTCTTTTACCCAGTTCATACGAGGCGTAAGAGTCAGAACATTTTCAGGACATGCCTTTTCACACAAGCCACATTGAATACAGTCTTGTTCTACAAATTTAAGTGATGGAGAAGCCCCGTCGGTATGAAGTGCACGTGTCGGACACACAGACACACAACTCATACACAAAGTACAATCTTTGCTTTCACACGAAACCGTGCCATATGGCGCATTCGAAGGAAGTTCAACGATATTCTCGACAGGAATGCGAGATGAAGACATAGCATCGAGTGCAGTGAATAGACGTTGACGTTTGTTGCCTTGAAGATCGCCAAGTGCAAGGTCGAAAGAATCAACGCACAGTGTTGGAGGCCCTTCACGTAGAGACTCTAAATACAGGATATCGATGGTTTCTTTTGGAACACCGATTTGGTCTAGTAGCTCTTGAGCAATCCCGACTTCGTTATTCAGAACACGAATGATCGTCTCTGGCATAAAACGAGAGGCAGCAAACAGAACCTGAGTCGCCCCATTCACTAGCGCTGCAAACCAAGTATCAATACCAATAGAAGGCAGTTCTTCAACCACGATTGGAATAACGTTATCTGGTAGTGCTTTTAGCGCCATTACATTGTAAGTCTCATGACGAGAGCTACAGATAAGTACGATTGGATCCAGACCGCCCGCATGTTCATAGTTAGCTAGCGTACGTTCAATGAACTTTTGAGTATCGTCAGGGTTTGGAAGCGCATAGGTAATCGCTTCTGTAGGACAGCTTGTTGCACAAGTTCCTACGCCTTGACATAGATAAGGGTTAATCTCGATCTTGTGACCTGTTTTGTCTGAGCCTTCACTTGATAGTGCGCCAGCAGGACAAGCGTCAACACAACGTTCACACCCTTTTACGCCACGAGAACTGTGCGCACAAAGGTCAGTGTCTAAACGGAAGAACTTAGGCTTATCAAATGTGCCCATTAGCGTTGGAATCTCTTCCAGTGCTTCGGCCAGTTTTGGATAGCCTCGGCCCACTGGGTAATAACCTGGTACAGGCACTTCTTCTGTCATGCAGCTATTCAGACATAGGTCTAGAACAACATCGAAACAATCGTGATTAATCGCGATTTTCGCCAAGTTGCTTGATGTGCCTTTACTTTCGATCACAACTTCAAACGTGCCAAGGAAACCGGAGACTTGAACCGAATTCGCGAAATACAGTTCTGGGTTTGTGCCCTTTTCGCCGTCTGTCGACAATAAGGTTAGGCTCGTCAATTGAGGTAATTGCGCCGCAGCACTTTCAATGATCGCAGTTGGACCAATAACAAGAGTATTACCACCGCTTTCGTAGCTAACAGTAGGTGGAATCAGATTTGTTAACTCAACTGTATTTTCAAATGCATACAGTCTTGCTTTAGCGTTATTTGAAGTTGCTTGTTCTAATAATTGTTTAAGCATTGCTCAGTTCCATCTTTGGACATGGATAATCTGTTCAACTTTCATTGTAGTAAGCGATAGAGAACTTGCTGAGTAATCCGTTAACAACTAACCCTTTAGCCAGTGTGCCGTTCGTCAGACCATGAACTCGTCTATCTACAAAAAAGTTGATAATGAACGTTATTTAGCAAATGCCATGCCAGTTTAATAATCCCTATATATCAGTAGTTTAATGATTTATAGCGTTTATTGTGCGTATAAAAAAACCGCTTGGGACATTTTGTCGCAAGCGGCTCATTGAGTGTTTAGTCAAAATGTACCTATTCTTTGTGTGGTATATTTTGTCCCATCTCTTTCAGGTCAGCTTCTTCTGACATTGTAGCGTTATCATCTGACACTGTTTTTTTATACAGTTCTTTTTCTTGTTCGGTTATTTCGGCACTTTCTGACGTTTCAAATTCATGATCAGATACCTCAAGATCGCTTTCAGAATTTTCTAAAACCTCATCTTCGTCTTTATTATCAATGAGTTGCTCTTCTTCTTGTGCAGTTTCTTCTTCCGTTTTGTCTTTGACCCAATCACGCAAGGTTTCCGCTACCCCTTCAGAAAGAGACTTCAAATTACTGTAATCGTCGTCGTAATCATCTAAACCATCACGAACGTTGAACTCTTCTGAGAGGAATAATTTACGCAATGCCGCTTTTTTTACGCTTTCTGAGGCTTCTGACACCAATAATTGAGCAACAGACAAGTCTTCAGTCGTTTCTGATGCTATCTCCTGAGAGTCAATAGCGTGAGCGTGTTCATTGTGTTCTGGAGACTCATTTTCTAAAGTCTCACGCTCTATTGACTCCGATGTTTCTGCGTCTATAGATGAAGCAGCAGTCGAAGCTTCAGTGGAAGTAAGCTCAGTTTCCTCAAGCGTTTGTTGCGTTTCTAATGGTTGGTCGGTTGATTCATCAAGCTTTCGTTGAGACCAACGGCTAAAAAAATTAGTTGCCATTTGATCGACCCGCGCCTTTACGTTTCTTACGTCTTGCTTCTAATAACTCGCCATGACGACCGATGAACGCTTCCATCCAAGCTTGTACAGGCAATGGAATGTCGTATGAAAGGACTTGGTTGTCACCGTCCATGTATTGCCCTGCAACGGTTTGTGATGCTGTAAGTAACTGAATGACGGGCTTAACGCCAGAATCAACATTATCCATTACTAAGAAAAGCTTAGGTTGCTGAGAGCTTAGGTTGAAACGATAGTCTGTACGCTCGTCTTTATGTAATTGGAGTAAACAAACGTCTTGGGCATCGTCTTCTGGCGACAGTTCAAATCCCGTCAATTCCCATTGCGTCGTTACCCAGATACCTGTTTGGATCTCTTTCTCTATTCTTTGGACACCGATTGGCCAAGCTGCTTCTGTTTTTTCATATTGTTCTTGGAATTCTTTTATCTCAGACATACTTCACCCAATTGATTTTCTTTGGTCTGAATGCACTTAGGACATTTTGTACTGTGCGCAATCATATACACCCCATAAAGCAATAAACACGCCAATACGGATTACCTACGAGAGCGTATCTATAGCGTTCGTTATCAAGTTGTCATTATAACGTTAGTCGATACTGGTTATTTCAGACAACTCGACCCAGTGAACTCTCATATTTTGCGCTATTTTAATCTAATGCTTCCTGTTTCCATCAATCCCCGTTATTTTGGAATAAGATTTGCTTTAGCTAATTCGCTAATGTTATTCACAGAGCTATGTATTCTCAGAGCTATGGCGCGCTCGATAACGTTAATCGAAACCTAAGCTATAGCGAACTAACAAACTAGCGCATTGATGAATGAGAGCCTTATTGCTCTTGTTGACTTCTTATCTCATAAAATCGCTATCTCATTAAGTAGGAAATGACTGTGGTAAAACCAAACATAATAAAAACCAGTGAGAACCCACTTCAGACAATCGAAGTTGAAGTGTTTGATGAATATGGCGAAAAGCTAACGAAACAAATCGCGTGTGAGCGCCCTCTTACCGTGATGTTGAACTGGAAAGAGATCGTAACGTTGATGACATTGGGTTCTCGTCCTGAGTCATTAGTATTAGGCTATTTGAAGAACCAAAGCTTTCTGTCTGATCCAGAAGCTATTGAATCTATCATTATCGATTGGGAAACCAGTTCTGCAGCGGTTATCACCAAAGAAGACACGAGCCAACTTGAACAAGCATTGAAGAAGAAGACAGTAACGTCTGGCTGTGGTCAAGGCACCATGTATGGCAACGTGATGAAGCAATTGGAAGATTACCAAGTGCCTCAAACTAAGATTAAACAATCTGAAATCTACACAGCGCTTGAAGCGCTGACTCATTATAACGATACCTACAAGAAAGCAGGCGCGGTGCACGGCTGTGCGGTTTGTAAAGACGACAAGGTTCTATCGTTTGTTGAAGATGTTGGCCGACACAATGCCGTTGATACATTGGCTGGTGAGATGTGGCTTAACAAAGAGTCAGGTGAAGATAAGATCTTCTATACCACAGGCCGTTTAACGTCTGAGATGGTGATTAAGGTTGCTCAGATGGGTATCCCTGTTCTGTTATCACGTTCTGGTGTAACTCAAATGGGCTTAGACTTGGCTCAGAAATTCGGCATCACCACTATTGCACGCGCAAAAGGTTTACGCTTCCAAGTGTTTACAGGCGCAGACAAGATCGACTTTGATGTGAAAGGCGAACAAGTTCTTTAAAGACAAACTTTTCTAAAGGCAAGTGCTATCTAAAGCCAATTTTCAGATGAACTCATATAAGGTGTAGGCGAAGGCTTGCACCTTTTTCTTTTGTGTCCTCTATTCGATTTAGTCTCCTTATCATTCCCTCTCCTTGCTCCATCATTTTATTCGCATAATTTTTACAGCCAGTTCGCTGTTACCACCCTTTCTGCACGTTATTTCAGCAACAGAACGCGCTCAATATTACTGTTTAGTTTTACTTAACGTTAATTTCAAAATTACTAGATATACCAAACGTTAACAATTCTTTATCTTGTGCTCCGTGAACAGAACGAAGCACGCACTTATTGTGCTGCTTGGTGAAAGTTTCACTTCTTTGAATGCTCACTTCGAAGAAAACACATAAGAAAAAAGAATTGGATAACAATATGAAACAGCCTTTAAAAGCTTTAGCAATTGCTCTTGGATTGACCTTGGGCGCCAACTGTCACGCAATTGAACTTAAGCCGGTCGATACTGACTTTACATTACAAATACTGGGTTCAGGTGGTCCTATCTCGGATGACCTACGTGCATCCTCAGGTGAAATCGTATGGTGGAAAGGCAAATCACGAATCATGATTGATGCCGGTGGCGGTGTTTACCTACGTTTCGGTCAAGCGGGTGCAAAACTTGAAGACCTAGATTTTATGGGTATTACTCACTTCCATACCGATCACGTCAATGACATGCCTGCTCTTCTTAAAGGTGGCTATTTCTTTGAACGCGAAAAGGCGTTGGAGATTTCAGGTCCAACCGCAGGTTCTGCGTTCCCAAGCCTCAACGGTTACTTCGAAGCGAATTTTGACCCAGACCATGGCGCATACGCTTATCTTGCTGGCTTATACGATGGAACCGATGGTCTATTCCCAGTCAATCTTACCGATGTTGACTATCAATCCACAGTGCCAACCGTTGTTTATGAAAAAGATGGTTTGAAGATCACTGCTCTGGGTATTCCTCATGGTGATGTGCCTTGTCTCGCTTACCGAATTGAAAGTGAAGAAGGCGTGATGGTGATTTCAGCTGACCAAAACGGTAGCAACCCTGCGTTCTTAGACTTCGCTCGCGGCGCCGACATCATGATGATGCCAATGGCGATTCATGAACAAGCCGATGGTGTCTCTACATTTATGCACGCTAAGCCTTCCGTGATTGGTGAGATTGCTAAAGAGATTAATCCAAAAATGTTGGTACTTAACCACTGGATGGGTCTAGGCCTTAAGCGTAAATCTGAATCGATCAAAATCGTACGCGAATACTACGACGGACCAATCATGTCCGGTCGTGATTTAGCCAGCTTCCCTATGTCCGCTGTAAAGGAGAAATAACATGAACAACAAAATCGCCCTATCAATCGCGATCACGTCTGTGATTAGTCTTAACTCTGCAATGGCGTTTGCTGATGCACCTGCCGAAGCCCCTGTTGAAGCTAGACAATCTTCAGGACACGGTGGTAAATGTGCCGCAGGTAAATGTGGTACCGAAAAACGTTTCGAAAAAGCGGAACTGACCAGTAACCCACAAGACCGTTTAGTTCGAGCTCGTGACGGGAAATGTGGCTTAACAGCTGAAGGTATCTCGCCAAGTAAAGAACGCATCTTAATGGCAAATAGCAAGGTGACAGGTGGAGTATGTGGCCAGTAGAAACGCATAAAACTAAAGCTATAAAAAATAAGGCTTTAAAAACCAAAGCTTTAGCATCAAATGACCGAGTCCCTAAAAGCAGAGAGTTAAACCATAAAGTGCGAACCATTCAGAATACAGACAAAGGCATTGGGCTACGCGGTGAGCACATTGAACTGCTCGCTCGTTCCCCAAAGCACCCTGATATTGATTTTCTCGAGTTAGCACCAGAGAACTGGATGAGCTTGGGTGGACTTAAGCGTGAGCAATTACAAGATATATCTAAGCTCTACCCCTTGATTGCACACGGTTTAAGTTTGTCTATTGGCGATTGCCAGCCACTTAACACAAAGTTTGTACGTCAGGTTGGTCAGTTTCTCGATGAATTGAATATCGAAGTCTATAGCGAGCACTTGAGCTTCTCTAGAGACAATCAAGGGTACTTGTATGAACTGTTACCCGTGCCACGCCGCGCAGAAAACATCGACTATTTAGCGGACAGAATCAAGCAAGTCCAAGACATCATTCAACGTCCTTTGGTCATGGAGAACATCTCTTATTACCACAATTACGGAGATGAGATGCCTGAGGGTGAGTTTATCGCTGAAATAGCAAAGCGCAGTGGCTGTGAGTTGTTGGTCGACATCAATAATCTCTACGTGAACAGTCAGAACCACCACTTTGATGCAGCTCAAATGCTTAAAGCTTTGCCGAGTGATGCTATTCGCTATTACCACATTGCAGGGCATTTAGTTGAAAACGACAGGTCGGTTGAAAGTGATAAATCGATTAAAGGTAACAAGTCGCTGATTGATACCCACGGCATGGAAGTACAGCAAGCTGTTATTGACTTGGCACGTTACACCATCTCTATTCATGGCAGTAAACCGTTATTGCTAGAAAGAGATAACAACGTACCGCCTTTGGTTGTACTGACAGAAGAGTTACGAGGTGTGCATAGTCAGGTTCTAGATACTGGTGTAAGTCATCGCCCTCTTGAACAGGAGTTGTTATATGCATAATCCGCCAAACTCAATGGTAAGGCAAACACAAGCTTTGGCTGCATTAATACGTTCGCCACTTGAAGGCAACGCGGTGTGCCGATACAGCGAATTCATTAGAGATAACGTATTTGGTGTATTGAACAACACATTTCCGCTGTTTTGTCAGCAAGTCGACCAAGGCCAACTACTGATATTGGTTGATGAGTTTGTTGTCGTGCATTACGCCTCAGAGCCGGAGTTTCATCATATCGCGACTGAGTTTGTCAGCTTTGTTCAGCGTCGCGCTCAGCCAATGTATATCTCTAGTTTGACTGCCACCCATCAACTTACAGACGATCAATTGGCTGTATTGGAGTTCGAATGGTGTGCCTTTTGCGTTGAAATTGACTCTTCAAAGCAAGTATTGCCGATGTCGTGGACGGGTGACTTTTGTATCGATGAACAACAGCTTCAATTGGGCTTGTTAGTCAATAGTATGATGAAGCTCGTACAGGTACCTTTCCTTGTTCATGGTGATTCACTGACGTTTCTAACACAAAGGCGACACTCAATTTATTACGCGATTTATCGCGACTCAGACCAACGCGTCAACACGATAAAACTAAGAGAAATTGATGTTGCGATTATCCAAATAATCCAACAACGACCAAATCGTTCTTTAGCCGATATAAAACAAATAATTGCTCAACAATTGGCGAGATTCGAGTTTATTAATTGGGTTGAACACTTCAGTGAAACAGAACTGATTGGCGTTCACTCTTTAGGAGAAAAATTATGATTAAGTCAGCCCTCAGCTGGTACGACACTATTGTCGAGAAATGCAAACAGTTCGATTATCTAGCTCTGCTTGCCGTACGTCTGTACCTTATTCCGGTGATTTATGTTGGTGCACACTCAAAAGTGCTCGGCTTCGCTGGGACGGTCGCTTGGTTCGGTGCATCAACCGCCGATGGTGGTCTTAACCTTCCCTTCCCAGAGCTACTGGCATTCCTAGCGGCAGCGACCGAAGTATTAGGTTGTATCTGTATCGCGCTAGGCCTGTTTACTCGCTTTATCTCGATTCCAATGATTTTCATGATGAGCGTCGCGAGTGCAATGGTTCACTGGAAACACGGTTGGGATGCGATTGCGACTGGTGGTATGGAAGCAACCGTTCGACTTAACGGCTTCATCGAATGGCTCGCGGTTAACTTCCCAGGTCGTTACAACTACATCACAGAACTTGGCGACCCGGTAATGCTCAACAACGGTATGGAATTCGCAGGCACTTACTTCGTGATGCTGTTAGTACTGCTTGTTTACGGCGGTGGTCGTTACGTGAGTGCAGATTACTGGCTACGTAAACAGTTCTCTAAAAAACAAAACAAAGCACTTCGTTGGTAATCGATTCTTTTCACACAGCTACATGTAAAACCTTTAATTAGTTCTCTCTAATTATCATCTTATTTTCCATTATCTTACCCGTCACACTCGTGGCGGGAAGGAGTTTTTATGCTTACAGATGTCGTTGATCTGTCGCGGTTTCAATTCGCAAGTACCGCTCTTTATCACTTTATATTCGTCCCCCTAACTATAGGTCTCTCCTTCTTACTCGCAGTGATGGAATCGCTGTATGTCATGACCAACAAAACCATCTACAAGGACATGACCAAGTTCTGGGGTAAATTGTTTGGTATTAACTTTGCTGTCGGTGTTGCTACCGGCCTAACCATGGAATTCCAGTTCGGCACCAACTGGGCATATTACTCGCACTATGTGGGCGACATATTTGGTGCCCCACTGGCGATTGAAGCGCTTGTTGCGTTTTTCTTGGAATCAACCTTAGTCGGTATGTTCTTCTTCGGTTGGGACAAGCTCTCTAAGCGTCAGCACTTATCGGTAACGTGGTTGACGGCTCTAGGTTCGAACTTCTCTGGTCTTTGGATTCTGATGGCCAATGGCTGGATGCAAAACCCAGTGGGTGCAGAGTTTAACTTCGAAACCATGCGTATGGAGATGACTGACTTCGTTGAGGTGATCTTCAACCCAGTGACTCAAGTGAAGTTCGTGCATACCGTTGCGGCGGGTTACACAACCGGCGCGCTATTTATTATGGGTATCAGTGCTTACTACATGCTTAAAGGGCGTGATTTACCGTTCGCTCGTCGTTCATTTGCAGTCGCAAGTGCTTTTGGTATGGCTGCGATTGTGTCGACAGTAATGCTAGGTGATGAATCTGGTTATGAGTTGGGTGATGTTCAACAGGTGAAGCTAGCGGCTATCGAAGCTGAATGGCACACCGAAGAAGCCCCTGCATCATTTACATTGTTCGGGTTCCCAAACCAAGAAACCATGGAGACGGACTACGCGATTAAGATCCCATACGTGATGGGTATTATCGCAACGCGTTCTTTGGATACGCCAGTTGTCGGGATTCATGATCTATTAGCAAAAAATGAAGAACGTGTGCGCAGCGGTATCTTGGCTTATGGACTATTAGAAAAACTACGCTCTGGTGATAAATCACAACAAAATATCGATGATTTTGAATCGGTTAAACATGACCTAGGTTATGGCTTACTGGTTAAGAAATACAGCGATAACGTGGTGGATGCAACAGAACAACAGATCAAACAAGCAGCCAAAGACACGATCCCAACGGTAGCCCCTCTATTCTGGAGCTTCCGCATCATGGTGGTGTGTGGCGTCTTGATGTTTGCCATCATTGGTCTTTCATTCGTACAAATTTGTCGCCGTAAGATTGGTACCAATCGTTGGTTACTGAAAGCAACAATATGTGCGATCCCACTTCCTTGGATTGCTTGTGAAGCGGGTTGGTTTGTCGCTGAGTATGGTCGTCAGCCTTGGGCAATTGGCGAAATCCTTCCAGTCAATATGGCGGCTTCTAATCTACCCGTTTCAAGTCTGTGGATCTCTATCGGCCTGGTTTACTTGTTCTACACCGCGTTCTTAATTGTAGAAATGTTCCTGATGGTTAAGTTTGCAAAAATGGGCCCGAGCGCACTGAAGACGGGTCGCTATCATCATGAGCAATCAAACCAAGATCTAGCCATTACAGGTGAGCAAAACACACCGCGTCAGCTAGATAAAACTATCGACCTTCATTAAGGAATTCAGATGTTTGATTACGAAAATCTTCGCCTGTTTACATGGGCAGTTATTGGTGTGTTGTTGATCGGTTTTATCATTACCGATGGTTTCGACATGGGCGTTGCGGCGTTGCTCCCAGTTTTAGGGAAGTCAGAAGTTCATCGACGAATCATGATTAACTCGATTGCCCCTCACTGGGACGGTAACCAAGTGTGGTTGGTGACCGCGGGTGGCGCGATCTTCGCGATATGGCCTGCAATCTACGCGGCTGCGTTCTCTGGGTTCTATTTAGCCATGATTTTAGTGTTGGCGACCTTGTGGTTAAGACCACTCGGTATGGATTACCGCGCTAAGATCGACAACCCGAAATGGAAGAAAGCCTGTGATATTGCGCTTATCGTCAGTGGTTTCATTCCTCCGGTTATCTTTGGTGTTGGTTTCGGTAACTTGATGATTGGCGTTCCGTTTGAATTTAACGAATTGCTAATGATGTCATACCAAGGTGGTTTCTGGGATCTACTCACGCCCTTCCCACTACTATGTGGCTTGGTGAGCTTGGCGATGGTTGTCACGCAAGGCGCGGCATTCCTACAGATGAAAACGACGGGTGATTTAAAACAACGAGCCCAGAAAGTGATCGTATGTATGGCGCTTGTGACTGTAGGTCTGTTTATTGTTGGTGGGCTATACGCATATACACTTCCGGGTTACCTGATTACTAGCCCAGTTGTGACCGATGGTGTTTCAAACCCATTGTTAAAACATGTAGTGAAGTTTGATGACTTACTGCTACATAACTACGAAAACTATCCGGTACTTTGGGGAATCCCTGCGCTAGGCATCATCGGAATGCTGAGTTGTGCAGTGATGACTCGACTTAACCGCGCTGGCTTAGCCTTTGCTTCTTCGAGCTTATCAATCGCAAGCATCATAACGACAGCGGGCGTAGCTCTATTCCCAATGATCATGCCATCTAGCTTGATGCCATCGCATAGCTTAACGCTGTGGGACGGAACATCGAGTGAGTTAACACTGAGCATTATCTCGGTTGTGGCAGTTATCGTGGTGCCAATTATTTTGGGTTACACAATTTGGTGTTACTACAAAATGTTCGGTCGATTAGACAGTCAATACATTCATGATAACAGCTCGTCACTGTATTAATTAAAGATGAAATAGGAGGATAACCTATGTGGTATTTATGTTGGGTACTTGGCGTGTTGCTAGCCTGCGCGTTTGGAATCATTAATGCTCTATGGCTGGAGCACACCGATTTTCTCGATGATCAAAACGGATAAAACGGAGCGTAGCAACTGTTAACTAAATAGTAAGCTAACTAATTAAAATAACTGAAAGTCCTTACTTAATGCGATGCCTGTGATCTCAAAGATTGCTGACATGAGTGTTAATGAGGACTTTTTCTTTTCGCATCTAATCTCACGTGCTTACCCCCGTCTTCGCTAGCAAAGTCGGCGTCTCAAATGGCTAAGTTAATAATAGTTAAGTTGGTGCATATCATCGATTAAGTAGCTTTCTCCATCAACGGACCTTGCTTTAACAACCCTATAGGCTATTAGTTACATATTCATCATTTTAATATATCTGTTAATTACAAAATAAATATGAATATCAACGTCACTGGCTTAAAGGGAGTTAACCATGAACAATCCATCGGAACCTCAGCATCGTTTGCTGTCTCTTTCTATTCGCAGTAAGTTTATTTTAATCAACCTCACCCTGTTTATTTCTGTTTTTATCTATGCCATCTACGAGCAGCTCAGCCTAAACAAATTGGAATCACTGGAGCTCGCTGCGACCGAAAACCTTAGAAGCTCAGTCGATTTATTAACGCTTAGGCGACATGAGAAAGACTTCTTGTCTCGACACGATCAAAAATACGCAGAGCGTTTCGATAAAACTGCCGACACATTGAATCAAAGATTGGTGACGTTGAACCAAACTCTAACCTCGCACGAGCTTCACCTTACCGATCAAATGACCAAAATCTCCGATACCCTTCATCAGTACCAGAAACAGTTCCATCAGATCGTCAATCAAGTGAACGACATTGAACGCACAACCCCACCTTTAGGCTTTGTCGCAACCCTCGATGGAAAAAGAACAGCGCTGAAATCAACAATCGAATCAGAATCAAGTTTGGCACTGGAACTTGCGTTGTTAGAGTTGATCGAAAAAGACTTCCATTACCTCGCACATATTAATAGCCAAACGAATGCAGCGTTAACCAATGCTCTTGTTGAGTTTGAACCCTACTCCCAAACTTCGATTGCGACTGAACAAGCCTATTCCGAATATAAGGCCGCGGTTGAAACTCTGTTAGTTGCTAACAGCAATCTAGGTTTGTCTGCAGAGTTGGGGCTTAGAGGCGCCTTACGTAGCAATGTTCATCAAACGGAACAAGCCATTGAAGAAGTGCAGAATGAGATAAGCCAAGCGATTACAGCTGCAGTTAAAAACACACAAAACATGTTACATCTGTTTGGTGCCGCTATCGTCGCTCTGCTTTCTCTATTATTGGGGTTCATCGGTCGCAACATCCTGGGTCGTATCAAAGCGATAAACGTGATGATGGAGTCTATTGCAAATGGAGATGGAGACTTAACTGTCAGAATGAACGCCAAAGGTAACGACGAACTGGCTCAACTTGCTCACTCGTTCGATACCTTCATCAATAAACTGCACGGCAACATCAAAGAGCTATCCGGCGTGATGACGGTGCTGACAGACAGTTCATGCAGTTCTGAAGAAGCGGCAGTTAAAAGTATGAGCAATGCAGAGAAACAAAAGCAGCAATCTGAATCGGTAGCGACGGCAGTCAACGAGTTAGTGATGACGAGTAATGAGGTGACGGCGAATATCGAAAATGCCGCAACCAATGCCGAGAAGATCAAAGAAAATGCCCATCAAGCGCTACAAAAGACACAATCAACCAACGACAGTATTAATGTCTTAGTAGAAAACATTGCAGAGTCTCAGGATCTCATCGTTCAGCTTGAAGAACAGAGCCGTGAAATCAATCAGGTGGTGACGACCATTCAAGGTATTGCTGAGCAAACTAATCTATTGGCACTTAATGCTGCGATTGAAGCGGCGCGTGCTGGCGATCATGGACGAGGTTTCGCTGTGGTAGCATCCGAAGTACGAGAGCTTTCACTAATGACCAACGATTCAACTCATCAAATAGAATCCACGATTCATGGTTTAACCACTGGGATAGACAAGACCGTCGCTAAGATGACGGCAAGCTTAGAACAAACTGAGTTGGTGAAAAACCAAACCAAAGACGTGGTGAATGCGATAGAAGGAATACACTTCCAAGTTGGCGAGATGTTCGACTTAAACAGCCAGATCTCAACAGCGTCTGAAGAGCAATCGATGGTTTCTGTTGAGATTGACCGAAACATTACTGATATCGCTCACCTTGCTAGTGACACCTATACTGTGGTTTCTGGGTCGGTACGTTGCAGTGAACAAGTCTCGAGTGTGAGTGTGAAGCTAGAGAAGATTGTCGCGCAGTTTAAGTATTAGTGATTAGCGCAAGCTAGTTGATTCGTGTGGTATGGAAAAACAAAAGGCCTCTATCTGATTGCTAAGATAGAGGCCTTTCTAATTTTGAATACGTACTAACGTGTTATTACGTATCAGCTCTCACTACACGGTATTAGCCGCGTGCTTTCAAGAACTCAGCGTAAGTGCCGCGGAAATCGTTGATCTTGCCATCTTTGATTTCAAGGATACGAGTTGCAAGCGAGTCTACGAATACACGGTCGTGAGATACGAAGAACAATGTGCCTTTGTAGTTCTCAAGAGCCAGGTTAAGCGCTTCGATAGATTCCATATCCATGTGGTTCGTTGGCTCATCCATTAGAAGGATGTTTGGTTTATGCATCATGATCTTACCAAGAAGCATACGACCTTGCTCACCACCAGAGATAACCTTTACAGATTTCTTAATGTCGTCTTGACCAAATAGCATACGACCTAGGAAGCCACGAACAACTTGCTCGTCTTCGCCTTCTTGGCGCCATTGGCTCATCCAATCAAACAGGTTCATGTCTTGTTCGAAGTCATGTGCGTGATCTTGAGCGTAGTAACCGATGTTTGAGTTTTCAGACCACTTGTACTCACCAGTGCGTGGCTCTAGTGCGCCAGCTAGTGTGTTAAGTAGTGTTGTTTTACCTACACCGTTTTCACCGATGATAGCAACACGCTCACCTACTTCGAAGATACCGTCGAACTTGTTGTATAGGTCTTCTTCAAAACCTTGAGATAGGTTTTCAACCACAAGTGCGTTACGGAATAGCTCTTTAGACTGTTCGAAACGGATGAATGGGTTTTGACGGCTAGACGCTTTAACTTCGTCTAGTTGGATTTTATCGATCTGCTTAGCACGAGACGTTGCTTGCTTCGCTTTCGATGCGTTAGCAGAGAAACGAGATACGAACGTTTGAAGTTCAGCAATTTGTGCTTTCTTCTTAGCGTTGTCAGACAATAGACGCTCACGAGCTTGAGTCGCTGCCGTCATGTACTCATCATAGTTACCTGGGAATAGACGAAGTTCGCCGTAATCAAGGTCAGCCATGTGTGTACAAACAGAGTTTAGGAAGTGACGGTCGTGCGAAATGATGATCATTGTGCAGTTACGTTGGTTTAGCGTATCTTCCAACCACTTGATGGTGTCCATATCCAGGTTGTTCGTTGGTTCGTCAAGAAGCATGATATGCGGGTCTGCAAACAGTACTTGAGACAATAGAACACGAAGCTTCCAACCCGGTGCTACTTCGCTCATCAGACCGAAGTGCATTGATTCTTCAATACCTACTGCAAGAAGAAGCTCACCCGCTTTCGCTTCTGCCATGTAGCCGTCCATTTCAGCGAACTGAACTTCAAGGTCGGCTACTTTCATGCCGTCTTCTTCGCTCATTTCTGGCAAAGAGTAAATGCGGTCACGCTCTTGCTTAATAGCCCAAAGCTCTTTGTGACCCATGATAACCGTGTCGATTACCGTGAATTCTTCGTAAGCAAATTGGTCTTGGTTTAGCTTAGCAACGCGCTCGTTAGGATCGTAGCTTACGTTACCAGCACTTGGCTCAAGTTCACCAGATAGGATCTTCATGAACGTCGATTTACCACAGCCATTCGCGCCGATTAAACCGTAGCGGTTGCCTTCGCCGAACTTAACTGAAATATTTTCGAAAAGTGGCTTAGCGCCGAATTGTTGGGTGATATTTGCTGTGGAGATCAATGCCATTACCTTCTTAATGTGAAAAACGTCGCAACGTTACTTGTTCAGGGCTTTAACTGCAAGTATTGATTGCAATTACTGGCCATTAAGTGAGTGATAACCTAGCCAAATCATAGTTTGAGCTGACTCACATTTTTGATTTTCTATTTATCTCCGAAAAGCCGTCGATTTTCAGGAAAAACAAAATATCGAACAGCGCCCCATAATGGGTGGTATATAACGTCCCAAATCATGCCAACCATTGAATATATCGTATGCTGATTGGTCACAGTCAAAGCCACCCTGATCAAAGCAGCAACAGACATAGCCAAGACTAGCCTAATCCCTGACAATTTCATGACAAAATCGATCGAAACAGGAATAAAGTACTCGCCCCCGATACGGGGTTGGATTTCACAAAGTCAGATTATCTAACTATAGTAATCCTAACCTCATAATTCTAAGAGACTTTTATGCGTTCACTATCGCGCTTCTTAATCCTCACGTTGGCCATTCTCTCATGGCCTAGTCATGCCAACTTGGAATATGACTTACAATCTCAGCCGCAGGTATCCGATTCTGCTGTTGACCTCGATGATCGAATTGATTCGTTACCCGATCCTCTCTTTATGGAGCCGTCGGACAGACGCCAAGTCAATATTCTGCTTGCCGAAGTTCTGCGAGTTCAAAAGCAGGAAATCCAAACCTTCGAGCAACAGATAAAAGCTTACAGAGATAACAGCGACGCCGATCAATGGTTTGCCGTTCAAACCAGTTACGTCACGCTGAATAGCTTGAACGTAAGTAAACAGCATCTTTTAGAGCAGACCAACTCTGCAAACAAAGAGCGTTTAACCGGTTTTGGTCCCTATGGTGTGACCCAGTTTAAGCAAGAGTGGGAATTGACCAAACTCAATATTGAGTATCTTGTTTATTTCCAAATTCGTAGCTTTAAAGCGCTTGTTAAAGACATCTTTATTTCGCCAGTGCCAGTGATTGGTGCCTCACTAAAAGTGTTATTCATCTACTTCGGTTTAGTGTGGTGGCTTGCCAACAGCACCCGCTTGATTGAACTGTTTCGAATTAACTTTCTTGAAGCGAAAACGAACCCTCCTTTTCTGGTTCGCGTGATTTGGTATATCAGCCGCGCTGATCGTGCGATTGCTTGGCTAATTGCCATCACATTGTCATTGAGAGTGCTTTCTAGTATCCCTAGTCTTCAACATTTGATTTTCCTGGAGATCTTCACTTGGTGGATTCTAGGTGGTTCGATTGCCATCAGCTTTATTTTGGAATTTGCCTACCGTTTAGGTCGTACATCAAATCAAGAAGTGATAGCACTACGCCTATCGACTATTCGTCGTTACGTGTGGAGCTTCATCGTTGCGGGTGTGATTCTCCAGATATCAAGTATTACGCTAGGAAAAGGTACGATTTACAGCTGGATTTACAGCGCTCTGTTTTTTTGGTTTGTGCTGGTCACGATCTCAGTTCTCAGACTATGGAGAGCGAAGGTCTTCGATACGTTGCAACACATCTCTGATCGTCCGGTTTGGGTGAATTGGGCAGTAAACCGCAAGGATACCTTCTTACTTAATATATTGGCGACGGCCATTGGCATCGTGTGGTTGAGTGTTTACAACTTTCAACATCGAATTATGGCCCTGCTATCCAATTACACTTTGTTTAGCCAGGCCTTAGCTTATCTATTTAGAATTGAAGTTGCTAAACAGTCTGACCTTGATAAGAATCAGCAAAACTTGGTTCGAATCAAAGGCGATCAAACCTATGAATACATTCTTCCGGGTAATATCGACAGTACGTTGATAGATTACGCGGGAGATGAAATTAAGCAGTTATCACGCTACTTAATGTCAGACAGCCCGGCTATCTGTATTGTGTCTGGCGAACGTGGTGTCGGCGCGACAACGCTGCTATATACCTTACTGCACAAAGTCTCTAACGCTGAGCCTGTATACGTGAGTTGCCCTTATGCGGGTTACCAAGAGCTTTTAGCGCATTTAGCCGTGAGCATTGGCTTGGACGAAGAAGCGACTGAAATTCAAATATTAGCGCATCTTCGTAAGAGCAATACCACTTACCTTATCGCGATTGATAACGCACAACGACTGGTGCAACCAATGGTCGGTGGCCTGTCTGATTTGATTCGTTTGACCAACCTTCTGCGTCGTTCTAAAAAGAACCACCGTGTCGTGATATCGATCGCCAAATCAAGCTGGCGATTTGTGGATAGAGCGCGTGGCGAACGTTTGCTGTTTGACTTGGTGTGTTTCCTTCCGCGTTGGACAGAGAAACAAGTGGGTGAACTTCTAAATAGCCGTATCAATACGGAGCTTGAGAAGCCGTTGTCTTTTGATGGTTTAGTAGTCCCTAAGCAATGGGACCAAGATGATATGAGTGAAGAAGAACGTGCACGCCAAGGTTTCTATCGAATTTTGTGGCACTACTCTGATGGCAACCCTACCGTTGCGCTGCGTTTCTTCCGACTCTCTTTGAACCGAAACAAAGAGACAGATCAAGCAGTGGTGCGTCTGTTCCATGTTCCTGAAGCCCAGGAGCTGGAAAATATGCCGAAACCTATGCTGGCTGTACTTCGTTCTATCGTTCAACTGGAAATCGCTTCTCCGGAAGTGTTGTCTGAATGTACACAGCTGAGCACGGCAGAGATAACGGGGATTCTGCGTTACTTTGAAAGCCGTGGTTATATTGGTTGGCATGAAGAAAAGGCTCGGATTTCTGAGCACTGGTTCCGCCATATTACGAACGTTCTCGACCGTCAACATCTACTGGTGAAGTAAAATGAAGAAGTTATTTATCCTACTATTTGTTGGCTTGGCAGGTGCTGTCAGTTTCCCGACCTTTGCGACGGAAGAGTTAGCTAACGTAGAAAACATCTCTAAAATTGCGAGCCTTGTGCGATGGAGCGGCGTGTTCTTCTCCATGATCGTTATCGCTGCGATGTGGTTGCTGCTTAAGTTCATCAACTCGTTAGTGACCAGCTTTGGTAGTCAGTTCGTGCAATATCGAATGCTACTACAAAAACTGCAGTCGTTTACTCAGTTCTTCATCTATGTGAGCACCGGTCTCATCGTGTTCATGATGAGCTTTAGAATCAACGACCAAATACTGGCCTTGATTGGTGGCACCCTCGCCGTGTCGGTAGGCTTTGCGCTTAAAGACTTGGCTGCTTCATTCATCGCCGGTATCACGGTGATGATTGATAGACCCTTTCAAGTTGGTGACCGTGTCACGTTTGAGGGTAACTATGGCGACATTATCACTATCGGTTTGCGTTCGGTACGAATGAGAACATTGAATGACGACATCATTACCATTCCGAATAACAAGTTCTTAAATGAAGTGACGACCAGTGGTAACTACGGTGCGTTGGACATGCAGGTGGTGATTCCGTTCTACGTCGGCATGAATGAAGACATCACCCTAGCCCGTGACTTAATTCAAGAAGCGGCGTCTTCGAGTCGTTACATCCACTTACCGAAGCCTGTCACGGTTTTGGTTAAACAGACGATTACCGATAACTACCTTGCGATACAGTTGACGTGTAAGGCTTATGTGGTGGACACCGCGTATGAAAAGTTGTTTGAAACCGACATTACCCTGCGTGTGATGAAAGAGTTTAAGAAGCACAACATCAACCCACCGAAGATTTCAGTGGCAGCGCATTGATCGAACTTGGTCTAACGCTAGGAGAGTAAATTAATCTCCTAGTCAGCGACAAACGAAAACACCTCCGAACTTATCTCGAGTACGGAGGTGTTTTTTTATGTGGTGTTATCTGTGTTAACGCTAAGTGCTTTTGAGTTTATACCTTAAAGTACTTCAACTGTTCTGTTAGATGCTCTGTGGTATTGGCCATTTTCTGACTGTCTTCTGCGAGCGATTCCGAAGCCTGCAGTACTTCATTAGCCGCTAAGTGAATACCAGTGACACTCTCACTCATTTCCGTCGCTACTGTGCTCTGCTGTTCCGACGCTGCAGCAATCTGTGCGACCATGTCGTTAGCGTTATGCAGTTCATTCACAATCACATCCAGTTGTTGGCGAGTTTCGTTAGACGCGACAACGCTGTGGTCAACCTTCTCGTTACTGCTTTGCATTGCTTTAAAGGTACGCTCGGCCTGTTGAGTAAGCTTTTCAATGGTTGATTGCACTTCGTTGGTCGAGTTCTGAGTACGACTCGCGAGGTTACGCACTTCATCAGCCACAACCGCAAATCCTCTGCCTTGCTCTCCCGCTCGAGCTGCTTCTATTGCCGCATTAAGCGCTAACAAGTTCGTTTGTTCTGATACATCACGAATCACACCGACAACTTGGCTGATTTCAGTAACGCCTGATTGCAGATCTCTAACTAAGTTGTTCGCGGTTGAAATGTTATCAGAAACCTGAGAAATGGTTGTAGAAGTGACCTGCATGTTTTGATCGTTCTGGTTTGCATGATCGACCACCTTATTAGTACTAGCGGCCGTGTTCTCTGCATTCACTGCAACATCTGAGATAGTCGCACTCATTTCAGTCATCGCAGTAGACAGTAATTCCAGCTGCGCATGTTGAGCGTTAACACTGGTTGCGGCCTCTTCACTGGCTTGCGCGATGTGACTTGCCATGTTGCTAGACAAATCTGCAGATTCATTGGCGGTGCGAAGCGTGCTTTGTAGTTTATCGAGCATGGTATCTATCTGATGGCTCATATCACCTAACTCATCTTTGCGTGTCATGTTCATGCGTACACGAAGATCCCCATCAGCAATCTTATGGGTGTTATCGATAAGCTTATTCAGTGGCACAAGGATGTTGTTGGAAATCGCGTAACCCATAGCGAACAGTAAGCCAGATAAAACAACCGCTACCATCCCTTCCTTAATAGCTAAGGCATAGAACGCCTCTTGGATATCCGCGACTAAGATTCCAGAACCGATCACCCAGTTCCATTCTGGAAACAACTGAACGTATGAGATCTTGTCTTTGAGTTCACCTTGCGGGCTCATCCATTGGTAATCAAGAAAGCCTTTCTCTTCAGGAGTGCGAGAAATGGTGACCATCTCGCGCCAGTGATGCTTACCTGCTCCATCTCTAAGGTTTCCGGCATTAGTGCCATCAAGCTCTGGTTTTAACGGATGACTAATGATGTTGAGCTGCTGGTTTAGAATCCAGAAGTAATTAGTGTTGTCATAACGAAGCGTTTTGATGGCTTGTAGCGCACGATCCTTTGCGACCTCTTCACCCAGCACACTGCGTTGGCTGTAATAGTAGTTTGCCAAACTTACCGCGGTTTCAACTTGAGCGCTGAGTTTATCTTGCCGCTCTTCCATCGAACTAGCGCGCTGCTGCATTAGATTGAAAGTGGACGCCATTACCAATAGAGCAACCGATAAAATGACGATCGAGACGAGTTTTGATTTGATAGATAAGTTACTTAATTTCATAGCTGACTGACTTTATTATTTGTTTTGATTATGGATTTTCGACCAAGTTATCAAAAATTCGTACAGTTCAGATGATATGCATCAAGATCGAAAGATATACACCTTGTTACATAACTAAAAAGAGGTATACGTCAAACAGGCGGAGGTTGAGATTTGGCTGGCGATAGATTAGTAGTGCAGAATCTTCGTGCTTGGGCTAAAACGTTCGTGTAATAGCCCAAGCGCGTTAGAAATATTATCGGGTGATAATATCGGTGAATTGGCTGTTAGAGCTTATAGATTTGATACTAGCAATTGAGGCGTGGCTTTTTGTTGAAGGTAGATACTAAATCGACTTCCTTTACCTACTTCGGATTCAACACGTATCTCACCGCCCGTTTGGCTCAAGATACTTTGAGAAACGGATAAGCCTAAGCCTGTACCATCTCGCTTGGTCGTGTAGAAAGGCGAGAAAATGCGTTTCAGCTGCTCTTCCTTGATACCGAAACCTTCATCTTCCACATGAACAATCGCCCCATGAGACACGCCATTCTCTATCCAGTCTTCACTTGAGATCGTCAATGTGCCCTGTCCTTCCATCGCATGAATCGCGTTCATTTGTAGGTTAACCAGAATCTGTAGCAATTGGTTGCGGTTCACTTCGACCGAGGTTTTAGCATTCAATTTTGAGACATACACAATGCCTTTCTTTTTCGCCCCTGTTTTTACGAGCGTAATACTTTCATCGACAATTGGATTGATATGTTGCCACGTAATTTCATCTTGCACGCCGCCGTGACGGCTGTATTGAAGCAGGCTTCGCGTTATGTTTCGAATTCGGTCTATCTGCTCCATGATGGCGTGGACTTCTTCGTCTACACGGCTCACGTCATCGCCTAGTTCAAACTTCATCAATTCTACATTGCCAAGAATCACTGCAGTTGGGTTATTGATCTCATGAGCAATGCCTGCCGTTAATTCACCTAATGCGGCTAATTTCTCATTGACCACCAGCTTATCTCTGGCTTGATTAAGTAGTTTGATGTGCAATTCGAGCTCTTCAGTTTTCTCTTTTAAACTCGCGGTACGAGAGTGAACCTTACATTCAAGTTCAGACGCAGCTTGTTGAATCTCTTGATTACGTTCGTGGAGCAAATCTAGCATCTTGTCGAACTGTTTAGCGAGCAGTGTAAGTTCGTGTTGATCATCCAAACCTAACGTGCCAATGCGCTTGTCTTGCCCCATCTGGACTAGCTTGACGACCTTGTGGATGCGTTCTATTGGATTGAAAAGATCACGCGCACCACGGTGAACGATCAAACCTGATACCAATAACAGCAACACAATGGTAATGCTAATTTCACCAAGGTTGGTCAGGTACGTTTCTATCAGCGGCCAAATCAAATAACCGGTGTAAAGCATACCAATCACGTTATCGAACTGGTCATGGATTGGTTGATAAGCCGTGATGTACCAAGCATCGTAAACATACGCTCGATCTAGCCACTCTTTACCTTCATTTAAAACTTTTGAGTGAACCTCATTAGAAACACGAGTACCAATTGCGCGCCCAGCTTGTTCTTCACTGCTTAAAGGTACATTGGTACTGACGCGAAGGTCATCGAGGAAGACCGTGACCGTGCCTATATGACGATTAAAGCCTTCTCTTTTTGGGTAGATAAGATTACTAATTTGGTCGACTAGTTGAGTACTGTTATTAAGTAAGATCCCGCCATCTAGAAAACCAATCACATGATCACGTTCATCTTTTATGGATACAACGGTTCGGCTTACCAGTCCGCGAGTCTCAACTTCTTGCCCATTGAGCATCGGAACTTCCGCTTTTTTAGCGAGGTCACTATCGAGGTAGTTGAGTTCGTTACGGCTTAACACGCTGAAAAACGAAGACTTGTGAGTCAAATTTAGATATTCGAGTTTCTTAGCCATACTCTCGACACTGCGCCAGCGTAGAAAGTCGAGTTCATAACGAGATTTGTTTTCAGACACCCATCTCGTTAGCTCTTCGTGTGAAAGATCGCTCGCCAGTTTGGTTTGAAAGTTATAAGACTCGGCAAACGCTCGAACGTTGTATGCTTGCTGATTTTGAATTAGGTGGATACTGTTGTCGGCAACATCTAAACGCTCATCGACATCAATCAAAGCGCCTTGCCACGTGTAATGAACAGACCAATACAATGTGATAGCCACAAGCGCACATAAAGTCAGAATGATCGGAGCAGATGTTAGGAACAATAAGCGGTAACGCACCATGGTTTTGAATCGGAACGTCCACTTTGACCACCAATGACGTCTAATCGGCATATTCAGAGCCTTCTGTGTTCCAATCTTTGTATTTACGCTCTAGCGTTTTACGTGCCACGCCAAGATCTCTCGCAGCAGCCGACTTATTACCATCATGGAAACTAACAAGCTGTTCTATATGAGATTTTTCCACTTCTTTGAGTGTCCAAGTGTTTGGGTAACCCTCGGCAACATCTGCATTATTCAAGTTTGGCATTTCTGCTCCATGTGACACCGTCACTGAAATGTTAGCCGGTACAGGATCGCCATTAATCTCGCGCCAGTAGTGTGCTGGTGGCTTGTCTAAAAGAATGCATCGTTCGACTAAGTTTTTAAGCTCACGAATATTCCCTGGCCATTCGTATTCGTTCATGGCCAATATATCTTCATGTGCCCAGTTAGGAACAGGCAAGCCCAGTTCGCTTGATAAAAGACGAGTAAAATATGGAACAAGCTCAATTAAATCTGATGGACGCTCTCTCAATGGCACAACATCAATCTTAAGTACATTAAGTCGGTAGAATAGATCGCGACGGAAGTGCCCTTTATCGACCTCTTCCTGAAGGTTTCGGTTGGTCGCCGCTACAACGCGTACATCCACAGAGATCTCTTTCTCACTACCAACAGGACGAATGGTTCTTTGTTCTAACACACGTAGTAGCGCTGCTTGCATTGGCAGCGGCATTTCACCGATTTCATCAAGGAACAAGGTGCCACCACTTGCGACTCGGAAAAGGCCTTCACGGTTTTTCTTCGCACCGGTAAATGCGCCAGAGGTGTGTCCAAACAGTTCACTTTCTAGAAGCTCTGGAGCAATCGCGCCACAGTTAATTGGCACAAATGGACCAGTACGTTTACTTGCTTCATGTACACCACGCGCAACCAACTCTTTACCTGTACCCGACTCGCCTTCTATCAAAACGGAAGCTCGAGATGGTGCAAATTGACTGATAAGCAGTTTAAGCTGTTTGGTCTTGTCTGAATTGCCGATCAATTCGGTCTTGATATGACGACTAACATCGCGCTTCAACGCGTATTGCATTCTTTGGTCGAGTCGCTTATCCATACAACGTAGAACGGCTTGTATCATCTGTTCTAGGTTGAAGGGCTTAAGAATAAAATCTGAAGCACCAAGCTTAAGTGCAGATATGGTCATCTCTAGATCGGCATAACCCGTCATGAAAATCACATCGGCGCGTTTGTCGTTGTCGTTAAACGCCTCTTCCCACTCAATACCAGAGCGACCTGGTAAGTTGATATCAAGGACAATCAGATCAAAATGTTCGCTCGAACGCAGCGTTTCAGCCTCTTCAACCGACCCTGCACTCGACACCTTGCCAAAGAACTTACCTAGTGCTTTCTTTAAGATAGCCTGCATACCCAACTCATCATCGACGACCAAAACGGAAAACGCCTGATACTGAGTCAATGTGTTCGGGTTGAGATTGGATGCAGATGAACTAGGTAAAGACATAATGATTAGCCGGTGAGGAAGGTTGGGACAGAGTGTACCAATTAACCTTTTGTCCAACAGGGACAATGTGCGACATTTTGTCCTAGCTCATGTTTTGATTCATTTTAACGGGGTAAATGGCGCAGTGTTGTCCGAAATAACAGCAATTTAATGAGATCTGATGCATTATTTATTGGCATTAAGATTGCTTGTAAGGTGTAGATTTCTAATTACAACAATTAGCGTCTTATGCACATGCCCTTCTTTGAGCCCTTTAAATCTGAAGGCATGTCATTCATTTATAACAGAATGGACATAATAATAATGAAAGCAATTCCCTTAACTATTGCAGCTCTATCTATCGTCAGTTACACGGCTAGCAGTGCGGAAGACACCACTCATATCAAGTTGGCGACAACCACAAGCACTTATCACTCTGGCCTACTGGACTACCTACTGCCTGAGTTCGAAAAAGATTCTGGTATCAAAGTAGATGTTCTGGCTGCGGGTACAGGTAAATCACTTCGCATGGGTGAAAATGGTGACGTGGATTTGGTGATGACTCACGCACCAAAGGCTGAAGCGAATTTCGTAGAAAAAGGTTACGGCGTTTTACCTCGTAAGCTGATGTATAACGACTTTGTCATCGTTGGCCCACAAAGCGACCCTGCAAAAATTGAATCTCAAAAAGCAGTGGCAGATGTGTTCAAAGCGATCGCGACTAATAACGTGACGTTTGTGTCTCGTGGCGACGACTCTGGTACTCATAAGAAAGAGATGGGTATTTGGGCGCAAACTAAAATCGAACCAAACTTTGGTGGCTACCGCAGTGTTGGTCAAGGTATGGGCCCAACTCTGAACATGGCGTCTGAAATGCAAGGCTACACCATGACAGACCGTGGTACGTGGTTGGCTTACCAGAACAAACTGGATCTTAAAATCCTTTTCCAAGGTGATAAGAACCTCTTTAACCCTTACCAAGTGATTCTCGTTAACCCTGAGCGCTACCCAAGCATTAACTACCAAGCAGCGAAAGTATTCAGTGATTGGTTGGTTAACCCTAAAGGTCAGAAACTGATTAACGACTTTAAACTGCACGGCAAACAACTGTTTGTTGCAAGCGCAGAATAGTATGCTCTAAGTAATAAGTCGTTGGTTGTAAGTAAAGCGTAGCGTTGAAGATGTCGTCAAAACCAACAAACACTACACTTAACTAAATTCAGTTAATGAGCACGCTTAAAAACAATAGCTGGCCAATACAGGCTCAAATATATTGTGTCAGCTATGATTAACATCAGTCATTACCGATAAAAGCCTATTATCGATTCACACGAGATACTTCATGACCCTATGGCAAACAACGATTGATGCAATGAATCTACTGGTGAGTTTTGACCACGAATTGTGGCAGATCGTCGCGGTATCCTTCAGTGTGTCTTTGTCCGCCATCTCATTAGTGATTGTTCCTGCAATCCTTATGGCTTTCTTATTGGCTTATACCGAGTTCCCTGGGAAGTGGGCATTGTTATCGGTGATCAACACCCTACAAGCTATCCCAACCGTGGTTATCGGTTTGTTGATGTACATGATGCTCTCTCGTTCTGGCCCACTCGGTGATTGGGAATTACTGTTCACCCAAAAGGCGATGATTCTAGGTCAGATGCTGATCTGTTTCCCAATCCTAGTCGCGATGATGCACGGCGCTCTCCAAGCCAGTGACCGCCGAGCGGTTGAAACGGCGCGCACGCTTGGCGTATCAACGACTCGTGTGGCGTGTACGTTAATTTGGGAAACGCGCTTCCCTCTTTTAGCGGCAACTATCGCTGCCTTCTCTCGTATCGTCACTGAGGTTGGTTGTTCAATGATGGTCGGTGGCAACATTATGGGGATGACAAGAAACATCCCAACAGCTATCGCTATGGAAAGCCACAAAGGCGCATTCGCTCAAGGCGTCGCCCTCGGTATGGTGTTATTAGCATTGGCATTAGCCCTTAACTTTTTCCTTTCCAGTGTGAGAGGAAAAGGCTATTTAAGAACTTAGGAACGCTGTCATGAGTATAAAAATAACAACGCAGCAAATTTCAATGCGCTACAAAGAGCGTGTTTTGTTCCATATTCCCGAATTGTCGATCGGCCCCAACGATGCCATTTATCTCAAAGGAGATAATGGTGTGGGTAAAACGACCCTACTTAAAATATTGTCTGGATTGATTCAGCCCAGCTCTGGCCGCATTCAGTCTCCGACACAAAGCTGGCAGCAGATCTTATTCCCTAGGCTCAAGTTCAAAGACATTATCTACCTGCATCAAACCCCCTATCTTTTTGATGGTTCGGTGTACCAAAATGTCGCTTATGGCATTCGCTTTAACAAAGAGAGCCAAAAAGATAAGCGAGCTCAAATAATTAATGCGCTGAGAATGGTAGGTTTAGAAACCTTGGCAGATGAACACATTTCTGTGTTGTCTGGGGGTGAGCGTCAACGCGTTGCAATGGCACGAGCCTGGATTCTTAAGCCGTCAATCTTGCTTATGGATGAACCAAGTGCCTCTTTAGACAAAGAATCTATTGAAAGATTGGTGATAATGGCCGAAGATCTTCTTCAAAGAGGCGCGAGTTTAGTCATCACGAGTCACCAAACTAACGCGTTAACCGACTTATGTAAGAAGCAATGGTGGATCAAAGACAATACTTTGACCGAATCGCCGCTTCTGCAAGTTATTCAGAAAGATAAAGCACAAGAGAATATTTATGCTGCTTCCAACGCAAACTAGTTGGGTTATTTTGGCTGGCGGACAGGCCAGCCGCATGGGCGGAAAAGATAAAGGACTTGTTGAGCTCAACGGTTCTCCGCTTATTCAATACGTTATAAACAAGCTGTCACAACAAGATGTCAGCATCATTATCAATGCCAATCGTAACTTAGACAGTTATAAAGCATTTGCTCCGGTTGTTTCCGATTCTTTCCCTGACTACCCGGGTCCGTTGGGTGGCATTCATGCTGGCCTTAAAAACGCGAACACCGACTGGGTTGGCTTTGTCCCGTGCGACAGCCCACAAATCAGTGACGACCTTGTTGAGCGTTTTTGTTCTGCAGTTAAAGAAGACAGTGACATTCTTGTCGCGCATGATGGCGAATTTAAGCAACCTGTATTCACCCTATTCCACAAACGTGTTCTACCAAAGTTAGAAGCGTTTTTGGAACGTGGTGATCGTAAAATCATCTTGCTATACAAAGAGTGTGTTACCGAATACGTCGATTTCAGCGATTCTCCTAACTGCTTTGTTAATCTCAACACGCCAGAAGAACTCACCCAATTCGGAACGCTTCAATAATGAAAGATTCTAAACAACGCCCTAACCTTCCTTTATTGGGCTTTGCTGCTTATAGCGGTACAGGCAAAACGACCGTACTTGAAGCCCTGCTTCCTCTGTTGACTGATGCGGGTTTAAAAGTTGGCGTGTTAAAACATGCTCACCACGATTTTGATGTCGATAAGCCGGGTAAAGACAGTTACCGCTTACGTAAAGCGGGCGCGAACCAAATGTTGATTGCTTCTCGTAATCGTCACGTGATGATGACAGAAACACCAGAAGCCGAAGCAGATTTTGATTACCTGCTGACTCGATTTGATACCAACACGCTTGATCTGATTTTGGTTGAAGGCTGCAAGAACATTGCTTTCCCTAAAATTGAATTGCACAGAGATGAAGTCGGTAAACCTTGGTTATACCCGAACGATGACAACATTATTGCCATTGCTGCAGACAGCCAAGTGGAATCCGAACTGCCACAAATGGCGATCAGTGACTTAGAAGCGATTCGTGATTTCATTATTGAATATGCTCAGTCGTTTGACGGTTCCTCGAAAATAAGCGAAACCGCTTCTTGTTCGTCTTCAAAAGACAACACGCCCGCAGTGTGTTGTGATTCGTTCTCTCCTGCTGGTTTAACCGTTACTCAAGGCCAACAAAAGATTGTTGATAGCATTGACGCGCTTGATCTCACAGAGAGTATTGAACTATTGCAGGGCTACGGTCGTGTTTTGGCTGAAGATATAATCTCGCCAATCAATGTGCCTCAAAACACCAACTCAGCAATGGACGGCTACGCAATTCGTAGTGAAGATTTAGAGCTGGATAGTTACCAACTGGTTGCTGAAGTTATGGCTGGTCACAGCTACGAGCAAACTGTTCAACAAGGTGAAGCAGTTAAGATCATGACAGGTGCACCAATGCCTGAAGGCGTTGATGTTGTTGTGATGCGCGAGCAAGCCGTCCAAGATGGCGATAAGGTTAGCTTCCCAGGTGCGAAAATCTCAATTGGACAAAATGTCCGTATGGCTGGTGAAGATTTAGAAATCGGCCAACCTGTCTTTACACGTGGTACACGCATCGAAGCACCTGAAATGGGCATGATGGCGTCGTTAGGTTTTGGTGCCTGCCCTGTTCTGCGTAAAGTTAAAGTGGGTGTGTTCTCGACGGGTGATGAAGTTCAAGCGCCGGGCAGCGAGCAAAAACCAAACTCTATCTACGACTCGAACCGTTTTACTATTATCGGCATGCTTCAAAAGCTTGGCTGTGACATCGTAGATTACGGCATCATTAAAGATGATGAGCAGAAGATGATGGACGTGCTGCACTCTGCGTCGTTAGAGACCGACATGGTTCTGACTTCTGGTGGCGTGTCTGTTGGTGATGCTGACTACATCAAGCTTGCGTTAGATAAGCTAGGTGAAATCAACTTCTGGCGTATCAACATGCGTCCAGGTCGCCCTCTTGCTTACGGCAAAATTGAAGACAAACCTTTCTTCGGTTTACCTGGCAACCCAGTAGCCGTGATGGTGTCATTCATTAACTTTGTAGAACCCGCGATCCGCAAGCTACAAGGTCAAACGAACTGGACGCCAGTGAAAGCGAACGCGATAGCAACTGAGCAATTACGTTCTCGTCAAGGTCGTACTGAGTTCAGCCGTGGTGTGTTCTCAATGAACGAATCAGGCGTACTTGAAGTGAAAACAACCGGTAAGCAAGGTTCAGGTATTTTACGTTCAATGAGCGAAGCGAACTGCTTAATCGAAATCTCGCCAGCGGTTGATACGGTGAAAGTTGGCGAGACAGTGACGATCATACCTCTGCAGGGGCGCGTTTAATTCAAAGCTTAATCAGCTAAGTTGACTTACCAGATCTTTAATTGACTTAGCGGACTTTTGTCATGAATAGATGAAGCCCCTTCTATCGAGCTTTCGATGTTAAGGGGCTTTCTTTTGTGTTTGTTTTGTGAAAGACAACCTGTTCGTTTCCTTAAAAGACGAAAAGCTTAAATAGCGATAAGCCTGAAGAACGATAATCTTAAGATTTTTTATCATAACCTTGAGCCACGTACTGTTTTTATGTAGAGTGCGCGCAAAGTAATAATTCTATTGGAGAGCATCATGGCTCGTACCATTCTGTACACTTACAAAGACGAAGATAAAGAGTTACTGTTTTCGAAACAAGAACACCGCACGATCCAAGAAGCTGTCGCTGCAGCTGAAGGTATCGACATCACTGAGTATCTAAAAACTGAGCAACAGCTCGAGTTTATTTCTGATACTAAAGCGGTTCGTAACTACCAAGACAACTATTTCCGTAAGCTAGGCTTTACTAAGCTTACGTTGAAGCAAAAAGACAACCTTGGTGTTGGTAAAAAGAAGAAGTAAGCCCTCTGGCTTCTTTTTCTCGATCTGTAGCTTCTAGCTTTTCGTTTGCACTTGAGAGCTAAGAATTAAGAGCTAAAGAAACGAAAACACCGAACAATAAAAAATGCCGCAACCTATTTTGAGATTGCGGCATTTTTGTTTGTGCTTTTAACTATCTAACCTTAACTAGGTTAACGGTAAGTAACGATTACTTAATGTTAAGGAATGCTGCGCCACGAACGCCACCTGAATCACCGTGCTTTGCTTTGATGATCTTTGGACACTTCGCTACAGACAATAAGTATTTAGGAACACGCTTTGGCATCTCTTCGTAGATAAGTTCGAAGTTTGAAAGTCCACCACCTAGCGCTACAACATGCGGGTCAAGCGCAGTAAATAGGTTTGCGAAACAGATAGCCAATAGCTCCATGAAACGGTCAACGTGCTCAGCTGCTTTTGCTTCGCCTTCGTTGTACGCTTGGATGATTTCAATCGCTTTCTTTTTCTCACCGAAGTAGTGCTCATAAATTAGTTCAAAGCCGCGACCAGATAGGTAGCTGTCTAAACAACCTTTCTTACCACAACCACAACCCAATAGCGGTGCGTTGTCGCCAAGGTGGAACCATGCATCAATAGGAAGACGCATATGGCCGAGCTCGCCAGCAACGTGGTTACGTCCTGAGAATACTTTGCCATCAAAAACCAAACCACCACCAAAACCAGTACCTAAAATTAGGCCCGCTACTGATGGTTCATCTTTCAACTCATCATCCCACGCTTCAGACAGCGCAAAACAGTTCGCATCGTTCTCGATTTTAACACTACGACCAATCAGCGCTTCTAAGTCTTTGCGTAATGGCTTACCTGTTGAAGCCGGTACGTTAACAACAAGCATAGTGCCGTCGTCCGCATCTTCCATACCAGGAAGACCAAGGCCAATTTTGCCTTCGCAAGAGAATTCGCTATCGTATTTTTTTACCAAACCGGCAATCGTATCAAGTAGCAGTTGATAATCTTCAGTAGGCGTTGGTACGCGTTCGGTTGCTACTCGCTCAAGTTTTTCATTGAACGCACCAAACTCAATTTTTGTGCCGCCAACATCAAAGCCGTAATACATGAAATCTCTCCAATTTTTCCCTAAATTCGGGCAAATAAAATTTTTAAATTAAACAACTAAGGAGCATTATCCATAACACTCCCCCTACAAACCGTGATAGATAACAAACTTATCTCGTGATCGAGTCTGTTTGAACAACAAGTCAGCACAAAGCGGTTAAAGGTTAGAGTGACGTCTCACTTTTGGTATGCTCTATGAAAGCGTTCAGGCTTGGTTTGGTCGGATCCGATTTGTAACGTGTCTTACTTAGCATGTAGCTTTCACGAAATGCTTCAAACCATAGCTGTAAAGTCTTAGCGCCCTGCTCTTCACCGGCTTGTTTCAAAACTAAGCTCGCTACTTCGGCCGTTGATAGATGTTGTTCGTTGTCTGACTTACGCATCATGTATTGAGAAACTGATTCCGGTTCAATCGACAACACCGGTAAATCTTGCAGATACTCTGAGCGACGGAAGATACGTCGAGCTTCGCGCCAACTGCCATCAATGAAAATCAGCAACAGTGTTTTGTTTGGGTCGCGCATTTGTGGCAGATCTTGAACCACACGTTTTTTGTCGTCGGTATAGTCTTCCGGGAATACGATCACAGGTTGGTATTTTTCATCTTTGAGGACATCCAACATCTCTTGATTTGGCTCAGTACGATGCCAAAGGTAGGCGTAACTGTCTTTAACCGTATCAACAATCAAACGACCAGTGTTACTTGGCTTTAAGATTTCGTTGTCTGACAAGATCAACATAGTCGCGACGTTCGTATCAACGTTAGGTTGATGTTCACAGATACAGCTGTCTTGTTTGATTTTACAGAATTCACATCGCACGACTTTACACCCGCGCGCATTAAACGGTTTGGTAGCAATGGACAAACGATGTTGATATAAACGGTGAAAAGCGTGGATTCTCATGGACAATAACGATAACTCTAGAAAAGTGGCACGATTGTACTTACAGTGTCCTTAGAATGATAGAAGGAATTCCCATGCAAGACCCATCACTGCTTCGCCTTGTTTGTTTTATTGTCGTTTTTGGATTGTGTGCGCTTTGGGAATACCGTTTCCCGCGTAAAACACTGACTCAAAGCAAATGGTTTCGTTGGGGGAATAACTTCTCATTGATGGCGGTTAATAGCATTTTGTTGGCAACATTAATCCCCGTTGCAGCGTTTGAAGCGGCGCTGATTGCTGAACAAAATCAATGGGGTCTGTTTAATAACATCATGCTTCCTTTTGAAGTCACCGTGTTTCTCTGTGTCGTGTTGTTAGACCTTGCCATTTACACGCAACATCTCGTGTTCCACCGTATTCCCCTGCTTTGGAAACTTCATCGTGTTCATCATGCAGACTTGGATATTGATGTAACGACAGGCACACGCTTCCACCCGATTGAAATGATCTTATCGATGCTGATTAAAGTGGCGTTGATTTTTGTACTGGGCGTACCGGCTTTAGCGGTCGTGATCTTCGAAGTGGTGTTGAATGTGAGTGCGATGTTCAACCATAGCAATGGTCGTTTGCCATTATGGTTCGATAAGCAATTACGCAAAGTGATTGTGACACCTGACATGCATCGAGTTCATCACTCTATAATCATCAAAGAAACGCATTCGAATTTTGGTTTCTTTTTATCGGTGTGGGACATTTGGTTCAAAACCTATCGCGCTCAACCTAAGCTTGGTCACGACAAGGTAACCATTGGCGTCCCTGAGATACGCGATGGGAAAGAACAAAGGCTAGATTTGATGCTGCGTCAGCCATTTGCACGATTCCCGACAACGAAAGACTAAGTTCTAATTCAGTTCAGCCTCAAGCTTGTATTGAGGTGAACTTATCTTAATCCGAAAACAAAACGCCCTTAGATTCTTGTGAGAATTTAAGGGCGTTTGTGTATCGATAGGGATATAAGCGCAGCTAGTGCTTCAACTCTTGTGTTGTAAGGCTTAACTCAGCACGCTTGTTTACTTCAACAAGCTCGTTTATTTCATTACGTATTTATGAAGCATAGCTTGTTGGTGCCCTGCTATCTCTCCGACTTGCTCTGAGCTTTCAATCATGGATTCAAGCTGTAATTTAGTATTCTCACCCTGTTCCGAAACCCGAGTGATGGAATGCGTCACATCTACTGTCGCACGTGCTTGTTGCTCTGTCGCCACCATGATTTGTTCAACACGTCCTTTAATCTGGCTTACCGCAACCTCAATCTTTTCAAAAGCTTGCTTCACATCGCCACTGGTTTGCAGTGCATTGATCATTTCACTTCGAGATTCAGTAACAGACGTTCGAGATCGATCAGCCGCAGCCACCAGCTCATTCATCATATTGCGAATGTTGGTGGTTTGTTGAGACGTGCCACTCGCTAATTTGCGTACTTCGTCGGCAACGACAGCAAAGCCTCGTCCTTGCTCTCCTGCTCGCGCTGCTTCAATTGCCGCATTCAGTGCTAACAAGTTGGTGTTTTCTGCAATGCCACTGATCATATCGACCATTTCACGAATCTGTTTTACACGGCCATCAAGGTCGGCCATTGATTCTTCGTTCATGCTTAGTGAATGTTCTAACGCATGCAAACGTTGCTGGTTCAGCCCAACGACTTGGCTGCCATTGACTGACTCATCTTCTGCTATTTGTGCATCATCGTTCGATGCGTTAGAGATACGAGCAATCTCACCAATGGATGCTTCCAGTTCAGTAATCGTGGTGATCATGTTCTGCAGTGATTCATTTTGTTCATTCAAGCTAGAGTTGGTTTGCTCTGCAGCGTCGTGACTTACTTCAGCCGTTTGGTAAAGTGTTTCACAGTTACGAGTCACCAAGCGAACCGAGTCGGCGGTCGAATCGACAACGGTATTCAGTTTCGAAGCAATCACTTGTAACTCTAATGGCCCTACCAATGCACTGTGCTTAGAGAAATCGTGCTCTGCAAGCAAGCTCAATTGTTGAGTAATGTTTTTCAGTCCTTTGTTTACCCAGCGGCGCAGTACTAACCATGAGATCACAATGATCACAGCGATCACTAGTCCACTAATAAACAACACACGATCAATGTTGGTGATGGTTTGATTTACGACCAGTTCGCTTTCATCAATCAGGTGTGCAGCAGTCGAAGATAATTGATTAAGGGTACTAATTACGGTATTCGCCAAGGTAATCACTTGGGTTAGGTTCTGCTCTTGCTGCTTAACCAGTTCCAATTTAAGCAATATTTGTCTAATCACACCTTCTTCTGTGAAGCCCTCTTTTACCATCTCATAAGGTGCGGTAAGGCTTGCGAACTCCGCGATGTCTGGATGCCAATCAGCAAAGTCGCTATAAGCCAAGTTAAGGCCCGCAATTCGGTTTCTTAATTGGCGATATTCGTCTTGTGCTTTTTCGATGTCAGACTGCATCATTAGCATCAAGAAGGTGTTCGCCATTGCCGACGCGCTCGATGTAAAACGATTTGCGGCATCGCTCGCTTCTGGGTTGTCTTCGACTAAGAATGAGCTGATACGGTTCATTTCTGGTCCGATAGATCCGACGCCATAACGGAACTCGCCCATGTTACTATCGATCAAATTTTGCTTACTTTGAATCTCTATCTGCGCCAGCAGTACCGTGTTGGTCATAGCTTGCAGTTGTGCCATGTCATCGATAAGGTTTTGTTGTTGCTCTAAAGAGATCGCTTCAGGAAAAGACTGGGAGATAAAAAGGAGTTCCTCTAGCGTGGTATTACTCTCTGTGGCAAGTTGGTCAATTGAGCCCCTTGTGGCATTCAGTGTATCTAAGTCGGTTGATTGGGTGCTGTATGTGAGAAGTTTTACTTGTTCTAAAACGCTTTGCGTTAATTCGGCATTATGTAGAGCAAGGGGTAATGCTTGTTCCGAGAGTGCGTCAAAGTGTCCCCCGACCCGTTCAACGCCCCGAATGCTAACCATTGATAAAAAACTAACAAGTAAAAGAATGGAAATAAATACAGCAGTGACGGTTTGAATGAGCGAGAATGTATAACGTGAGGGTTTTATTGATAAATTTGTGTCGGGCATGTGAAATCCAGTTTGACTACGAAAAGAGATATCCTTAAGTTAGTCCGTATACTAGAAGTCCTTGATGACGTTTTTATTTCAGTTTTTTGTCAGAAGAGTTACATATGAAAATCAGAAAAATGGGCGTAGTTACAATAACTTTAGCAACATTGGCTGCTTGTAGCTCGTCACCGTCGCCTTCTCAGCTTAGTCAAACCGCACAGAAACCCCTATCAAAGTCAGAACAATTGACTACAAACGCTTATATGAGCGTGTATGAACAGTGGAAAGGCGTGCCATACCATTTCGGTGGGACCTCATTTAGAGGTATAGATTGCTCTGCTTTTGTACAGATAGCCGTCCAAAATGCGACTCAACAAGCCCTGCCAAGAACCACAATAGACCAGAGTAAAAAGGGAAAAGAAATAGCGTATGGGCAGGCAACGAGTGGCGACTTGGTGTTTTTTAAAACATCGATGACAGTGCGACACGTTGGAGTTTACTTAGGAAATAATCAATTCCTACATGCTTCTACATCGAAAGGTGTGATTATATCGAGGCTGGACAACCCTTATTGGGCTTCCAAGTTTTGGCACTTTAGGCGTTTATAGCGATTCAAAAGATTCACCGCTGAACGACATAACATAAAACGTTACGACTTAAACGCCTTTTACTATTTTAGAGTGATACGTGAATAGCTAGTCGTATTTAGCAACAGCCGTATCAAACAGGTTCTTCACTAACGCGATGTATTCATCAAGAAATACAATTTGTTCGTTGGTCGCTTTCTTAGCCCAAACACCCGCTAATACTTCACCAAGGTCAGCTACTACGGCATCTGCTTCTTTCAATAGCTGAAAACGAACGCTCGAATGCAACTCTGGGTTTTGCTCGAAAATAACCATGATGTTCGTTGAAATCATGTCTGTGATGATGTCTTCAACACTCTCGTTACCTGTATCGCCATTACTATTGGTAAAGACGTCCAGATTAAATGATAGGTGCTCGATCAAAGCCAAATAGCCATCGGTTTCTACAACCACAATAATTCTCCGTTTTAAGCTCTAAAGCAGATTAATACGTACTTGCCTAATACTATGTAAATGACGCTATTTGTCATCACTTTATTGCCCAAAACCGCATTAAAATGATCCTAGTTAGTATTTCAGCTTAAATTTAAATCGATATAGCTCTATGCGGTGTACCTGCCCACTTAAACCATAAGTAAATTCACGCCTAACAAAGTGTAAGACAAACTTTGAAGTAAAGTATTGCGCCAGTTAACAATAGCCCTTTCAGCTTACTCTAAAAGTGCATTTAAATTGGTGGGGAGACAATAACAAGCTCAAACCACTTTTCCAGTTTGTGGTGATTAAAACGGTTTCGATTGTGAGACCACTTCCAAACTGTTTCACCACGTCAGGGTTTCAATTTATGTTTGTATTTCAACGAGCTTGTATCAGCTCGAGTTCACAATTCGGCCAATTGATTCTGCATAAGGTGAAGAAGAGCTAAGAACATTGACGAGTGCGTCTATAAATTGCTCAGATTTATCCTAAACTATTGCTATTAAACAAACAGTATTTCTAACCTTCAATCTTTTTAACTTTCAGTCTTTGAGGATTTCCTATGTGGCAGGCCATTTCTCAACAACTTTCAGATACTCTTCTATTTAACTTTCAGATTACTGAGCGTACCAAGGTTTCTGGTGGCGACATTAACGATTGCTATATGATCAGCGATGGTAATGAACGTTACTTTGTGAAAGTGAATCAGCGAGAATTTTTACCTAAGTTTGAAATTGAAGCTGAGAACTTACGCTTGTTGAGAGAAACCTCCACCGTTTACGTACCTGAATTAGTGCTTATTGGCAAAACCAAGGAGTGCTCGTTCATTATTCTCAATTACTTGCCAACCAAGCCGCTCGAGACGGGCAACAATAGCTTCGATTTCGGCGTTCAGCTTGCGCAGCTTCATCAATGGGGTGAGCAAAAAGAGTTTGGTTGCGACCAAGACAACTATATCGGCAGCACACTTCAACCTAACCCTTGGCATAAGAAATGGGGTCGTTTTTTCTCTGAGCAGCGTATTGGTTTCCAGTTACAACTGCTAAAAGAAAAAGGCATCGAATTCGGTGATATTGATGACATCGTTGATGTGGTGAATATGCGTCTTGCTGGCCACAACCCTCGCCCGTCTTTGCTTCATGGTGATCTTTGGAATGGCAACGTTGCAAACTCAGCCTTTGGACCAATCTGTTACGACCCGGCTTGTTATTGGGGCGATCATGAATGTGACTTAGCTTTAACGGAATTGTTTGAAGGGTTTCCAAAAGAGTTTTATGACGGTTACCAGAGCGTAAATCCACTAGACGTTGGCTATACTGATCGCAAAGACATTTATAACTTGTACCATCTTCTCAACCACTGCAATCAATTTGGCGGCGAGTATTTAGCTCAAACTGAGGCATGCATTCAGAAGATACAGGCCGTTTAATACCAATCGCAGCTAGCTAAGTCGTTCTATAAAGCTACTACGAACTATACAAGCTATTGCGATCTATAAAGCTACTAGGATTGGGACGAGTTACAGTGAGGAGAATTTGCTATGCATAAATACACAGAAAAACATGTCTCCTGCCCCCACTGTGGGCATGCAATCAGCATAACGCTAGATGCTTCAAATGGAAGCCAAGATTTTTATGACGATTGCCCAGCGTGTTGCAATGCTATTCATCTCGACATGCAAGTAGACGAAGTAAGAGACAGAATCAACCTCTCGATTGATGCAGACGACGAACAAGTCTTCTAACACACTTACTCTCTTGTCGAGTTAGATCTACTCTCGATTTCTAGGCTAACCTAGAAAAACACAAATACACAAAAATAGAAAAAGAGCACTAAATGTGCTCTTTTTTAATGTCTTCGACTTTTACTTAGTCATCGATTTTTGGGCAAGTGCTATTGATAAACCGCTACTACTATTTTTGGTTTGCTAGTACGCGTTCAACAGTATCAACAATTGCTTGTGTTTGAGGATCAAACTCAATGTTTACTTGGTCGCCTACTTCACGGCCGCCAAACAGAGTACGATTCAGCGTTTCTGGGATTAGATGGACAGAGAAACGGCTCTCTTCTACTTCACCAATGGTCAATGAACAACCATCAACGCCAATGTAACCCTTGCTTAACACATACTTCATTGATTCTTGCGGCAGCTCGAACCAAAGCGTGCGGTTGTTTTCTGTCTTAATCACATCAACGAGATTAGCCATCAGAGTAATGTGGCCAGACATGCTATGCCCGCCAATTTCGTCACCAAACTTTGCTGCACGCTCAACATTCACTTTGTCACCAACATTCAACTGGCCTAAGTTCGTCAATCGCAATGTTGCTTGCATTAAATCAAAGGCAATCTGATTGCCTGAAATTTCCGTTACCGTTAAGCAACAACCGTTATGAGCTACTGAAGCACCAATTGCTAATCCCTCAACCATTTCGTCAGTTAGCTCGATGGTATGAGTTTGAAACAACTCTTTTTTGTTGATAGCAACCAGTGTTGCCATGCCTTGAACGATACCTGTAAACATAAGATTCCTATTTAGCGTTCTAGTAACAGTTTTTCATAGCAGTTATTGTGACATTTCTTTATGATTCGTCCAGTGGAAGCTTAAGATCATTGTCTCTGATTCCTTCAGAATGTCCTTTCCTACACTATTATTCTAATTTTTCCTCTTATTTGGAGTTGTTTGTGCATCGTTACAAAGAAGAATCCTCGAATCTAATCAAACTTGCGACCCCAGTATTAATCGCATCCGTTGCACAAACTGGAATGGGTTTTGTTGATACCGTAATGGCCGGTGGCGTAAGTGCTATAGATATGGCGGCGGTTTCAATTGCAGCAAGTATCTGGCTACCATCAATATTATTTGGTGTTGGTTTATTGATGGCGTTGGTTCCTGTCGTTGCACAACTGAATGGTTCTGGTCGACAAGTAAAAATACCATTTGAGATTCAACAAGGTGCGTTTTTAGCGCTCGTCATCTCCCTTCCTATCATTGGCGTGCTGTTCCAGACGCAATTGATATTGGAGTGGATGGACATTGAACAACTCATGGCAGAAAAGACCATCGGCTATATGAATGCGGTGATGTTTGCTGTCCCTGCATTTTTGTTGTTCCAAACATTGAGAAGCTTTACTGATGGTATGTCTTTAACTAAGCCTGCAATGGTGATTGGTTTTATTGGCTTGCTATTGAACATCCCGCTTAACTGGATGTTCGTATACGGAAAGCTTGGTGCTCCTGCGCTGGGTGGTGTTGGGTGTGGCGTTGCAACGGCTATCGTATATTGGGTGATGTTTGCACTGCTGTTTGCTTACGTTTTAACATCAAAACGTTTAGCGAAAATCAACATCTTCGGTACGTTCCATAAGCCTCAGCTCAAAGCGCAAATTCGCCTGTTTAGACTTGGTTTCCCTGTCGCTGCCGCTATCTTCTTCGAGGTAACCTTGTTCGCAGTGGTTTCTCTGTTGGTTGCTCCGCTCGGCTCATTGATAGTTGCCGCGCACCAAGTCGCGATCAACTTCTCTTCGCTAGTCTTCATGATTCCAATGAGTATCGGTGCGGCTGTGAGTATTCGTGTTGGCCATAAGTTGGGTGAAAACAACACCGAAGGAGCAAAAATCGCGACACACGTAGGTATCATTGTTGGTTTAGTCACAGCCTTAATGACGGCGGCATTAACTGTATTGTTCAGAGAGCAAGTGTCTTTACTCTACACAGAGAACACCGCGGTAATTACCGTTGCAATGCAATTGCTTTTGTTCGCTGCGGTTTATCAGTGCACCGACGCAATCCAAGTTATCGCAGCAGGTGCTCTACGTGGCTACAAAGACATGCGCTCGATCTTCAACATTACCTTCGTGGCTTACTGGTTGCTTGGTCTTCCTATCGGCTACATTTTAGGAATGAAAGATTGGATTGTTGAACCTATGGGTGCACACGGTTTCTGGATTGGTTTCATTGTCGGTCTAACATCGGCCGCGATTATGCTGGGTATGCGCCTACACTGGATGCACAAGCAGGACGACGACGTTCAGTTAGAGTTCAGTTCTCGCTAGATTCGCACTCACTAAATCGGTCTATCTGATTTCGAATACAAAAAAGAGCTCTGATTTTCAGGGCTCTTTTTCGTTTACTGGTCAGGGAGATCCTATGTGTTTTAGTAGTCACTCTTTTCTCGAACAAAGCGCGCAAATTTAGGTTTTCCGTTTTGAGTAAAACCGTTGTAGCGAAAGGTAATACGGCTGCCGATCTCTGGCGGTGCGAGTCTCATTTGGTCACTGAATCCGCTGCCTATATAAAATTCCACCCCCTCTTCTGTGTGGACCAAAATCGAACCCATCATCCCTTTATACTTACCTGTCCCGCCCTTGTAGCCAATAACTGTCGCTTCGGCATCATGATGCCTTTTAAGCTTTAACAGGTCATTACTTCTGCCTGCTTGATAACGACTGGTGATTTTTCTAAGCATCAAACCTTCACCATTACTCTCATCGACATTATCGAGTTGATGGAACAGTGCTTCCTCATTATGAATCGGTACATGTTCGATGTAGCTGACATGAGGTTCACCAATCACGCTTACCCAATGCAAAATGTTGTAATAACGCTTTTGATAATCCCCTGCAGCGCCTGGCATATCAAACAACATAAAATCGATTTGCCGCCATGCCGCATCGCTCGGCGTATGGTCGAGAACGGTAGATTGAACTAGATGGAAATTGCCTCTTCCTGCCCACAACTCCCCTTCGAGATGGACCTTCGGCAATTTTTCAGTAAACCACTTGGGTGAGTAAATACGATTTCCATTGCGAGTATAAAGATATTGGCCATCCCACAAAGCCCGAATCCCATCAAGTTTTTCACTCTTCCAGTATTCAGAAACATCGATGCCTTGCTGGTAAGAGTTGGCAAGTACCAGATGGTCGGGTGGTAAATAGGATGAATGAGATGAAAGTGAACATGCCCATAGAGTGGCTATAGCCAGTTTGGTTAATCTCATCATCTGCTCCGTATTAATAACTGTAGTGGTCAACAAATGCCTTTAATCCTAAGCGCTCTAACACGTAGTTAGACAATCTTTGCTAGAAGATGCGATCAACTCTCCAACCTTATTTAATATTCATTTTCATTCATCATATTAATGACTTGTAGATCTCAAATGTCCCACCGTTTTTAGTTCTCATATTGAGAAACGTCTTTTCTCAATATGAGATGGAAATGACACCTAAACATAAGTTATTGAAAAATATAAATATAAAAGTTGGCACATTCAGTGCAATTGTTCATACATACTTAAAAGGAGATATCGCTATGGAACTACGTAAGATTGATTTGAATACAACGACACTAACGCTTTCTATCTTCGGTGATTTGGATGCAGCAGGCAGTCGTGACGCACAAACAGACATTGATGATGTCATTTCTAATGACGGTCACCCTGAGATAGAAGTTGATTTTAGCCAAGTTGAGTTCTTAGATTCATCAGGTGTTGGTGCGATTGTTTATATGTTCAAACGCCTGACCGAGCGCGAACGCAACATGCGACTTGAAAATGTGACTGGTCAGCCTCTTGAAATTATGAACCTGCTACGAATTGGCCACGCTATCCCAGTAAATTCAAAAAATCCTACAAATTCATGAAGATCCACTAAGCTAGAAGTAACAAAACATAATAATAAAAAGTAAAAACATAGGACGTTGGCATGAAAATACTGAAAAACTACATAGCCCTTTCTCTGTCCGCTCTGGTTCTGGGTGGCTGCACCAGCTACCCAGAGCAAGGCACAGGGGGGTTAGCTGAAAGTTATGATTCCATCAACTATCAAAACTCAGATTTCTCTCCTGTTATGCCCGACGAGCCTCTTGGTCCAGAACATGGATTACGTTTTGATTGGCAGTTAGCTAAATTACATCTCGATGCTTTGATTCAAGAAGGTGCTCGTTGGTGTTTCCCTGCAGCTGTTGTCCAAGCGATTGAAAAACAAAATCGCATTGCACGTGAGCTTCAAGGCGGTCTACTTCTGGATGCAGCCAACGACCTGGTGATCCAAAGAAAACGCTTAAATGAACTTGAAGTCCAACTAGACTATGTAACCTCACAAGCCCACTGTGAGCCACCAAAAAATGAAAACCAATTTAGAATGCAATTGTCTGTTATCGAACAGTTATATGACCTGCTTAATGTTGATAATCAATTCGCGGAAGATTCGACCGAAGTCAATCCGAAGTACATGGGAAGACTTGCGGAAGCAACCAGCCTACTCAAAGAACACAAATCTCTAGACCTTGTTGTTACAGGCCATGCTGATGCGACAGGTACCGAAGAATATAACGATAAGTTAGCGCTTGGACGAGCGAAACAAGTCGAACGCTACCTGACTATTTTTGGTTTAGGCGCTCAACGAATCAAAGCCGTCTCTGTTGGTGAGACCGTCCCTCTTTTTGAAGGTGAATCCGACGGCACACGTTTAACTAACCGCCGAGTGAGCATCGAAGTCATCTCGCCTAAAAACGCGGAGAAAATGGGAGGTGGACTATGAAATTATTGATCGCTTTTACCGTCTCCCTATTGTTGTGCTTTGCGAATATCGTCAATGCTAGCGACGAGTTTTCAGACGCGGTTCAAGTCGGTGACCTAATCCAAGTTAACGTACCCGGCGAAAGCACCTTAAACATAGGGTTCCAAGTAGACAAACGTGGCCGTATAACCCTTCCTGAAGTTGGTGCGGTGTTTGTCGCAGGTTATGACAGTGAACAGCTCAACAAAGTCGTTCTAGAGTCGCTGGCAACTGCTTATAAAGATCTTTCGAACGCATCGGTGTACGTCAAAGAGCAGCAAATCATCATCTACGTGCAAGGTTATGTAGAACAGCCTGGCGAATACACACTTGCATTGGGTTCTAGTATCCAAATGGCACTTTACGCTGCAGGTGGTCTACGTTCAGGGGCACAACTCGATAAACTTATTCTTAAGCGAGGTGCTGACAAGGTAGAATTCAACTACAAACGTTTCCTAGATTCGGGGGATGAATCAACGCTCCCCGCTTTGCAATCATTGGATTCACTGTTTGTACCTGCTTCCCCATTAGTGGGCAACATTGAGCAAGAGTTTGACGCTGCAAAGCTTGCTAACTCAGGTGACAGTGCTGATTCTCGTAATTCAATCAAAGTGTTTGGTGAAGTTAACGCACCAGGCTCTTTCACTTACAAAGAGAACACTGACCTTGTCGACGTGCTAATGCGCTCAGGCGGTGTAACACGCTATGCCAGTGTCGAGCAAATCCGAGTCATCTCAAATAACACCCCAACGCTATTCAACCTAAAACGTTACTTAGATTCTGGTGACGAAAGTCTGCTTCCAATTTTACGACCTGGCGCGACCATTTTCGTTCCCAAGCAAGAAGAAGAGATCAAATCTGGCGCGAACATGGTTTACGTGATGGGTGAAGTCGCTGCCCCTGGTGCTTTTGAAGGTAAAAGAGGTGCCACCTTTATGGATATCCTAGCTAATGCGGGCGGCCCGACTCGTTTCGCTGAGTCACGACAAATCCGTGTACTAAAAGCCGACGGCAGAGTAGTTAAATTCGATTTAGCGGCATACACAGAAGGTTTACCTAATTCTAACCCTCCTAGCATCAAAGCTGGAGACGCGATTTTCGTTCCAGAGAAAACAGACATGAACGAGAAATCATGGCTAAAGATCTCGCCGGATAGAGCTGTAAATGTAATTGGTGAAGTTGTTCGACCAGGACGTATTGAGTGGTCAGACGAAATGGATTTCATGGGCCTACTTGCTCATGTTGGAGGGCCAACACTGCGCGCCGACACCACAAAAATAGAAGTGGTTACAGGTAGAAAGCTTGTGGTTTTCGACTTAGACGAATTTATTAAATCTGGAGCTCCACGTGACCAACTGCCCTTCATCCGTGCAGGCTCAATTGTGCGCGTACACGACTTACCTCAAGACCCTTCAGACAACAAATCTCAATGGGTACGTCAAAGCTCAGATGCATCAATTTACGTGTTTGGCCAAGTTCGTTCACCAGGCCGTTACCGATTTACAAAAGACATGCACTTTCTAGATATATTGTCAGCGTCAGATGGACCAACGAAAGACGCCGACATTCACAATATTCGCGTAACCCACAGAGATAAGACTTACTCTAAAGTGAGCAAATTGAACTTATCTCTCTATTTCGAAACGGGGGATGAATCCATCCTACCAAACGTAACTGCCGGCGATACTATTTATATCCCAGAAAAAGATAAGAATTGGTTAGACACACCAAAAGAAAAAACGGTTCGCGTGCTTGGCGCAATTAATAACCCGGGTCGTTACGTGTTTAACGACAACATGACCATCTTAGATATCTTGGCAGAAGCTGCAGGCCCTACTGACAATGCTTATGTGGAGAAGATTACTATTGTGAACATGTCTTGTTGCCAAGGCCAAGCACGTACCTTTGACCTTGTTGAGTTCAGCAAAACAGCGAACATCTATAGCCTACCTGTGTTACGTGCAGGTGATACGATTTACATCCCAGACCGTCGTGAAAGCTTTATTGAGAAAGCCCGTGTTGGCTTAGATGACATCCTACGAATTACCACCACCATCGTGTTAATAGGAGCGTTATAATGACTATTTCAGCAACGCATGCCGAAGTTGAACAACTGTACTTAGCTTCTGAACTTAACGGCCAGAAATCAATATGCGTGACCGCTTGTCATTCGGGTGACGGGGTAACGTCTATTGCAACCGCATTAGCCGAGCGCTTTCTTCTTGCTGGCCACTCTACGCTTTATGTCGATCTCAACTTGTTCAACCCTGCTTTCAAAGATTTGAATATGCTAGAAGACAGTCAGCAAGGTCAATTAATAGAACATGTTGAATCTCATCGTACGTTTATCGGCGTCCCTGCTCCACAAGTCGCTTCAACGCAATTGGCTTATAAAGATCCGACAACGCTACAAAAAGTAGTCAACAAATGGTTAGAGAAATACGACAGAGTCATCATTGATACTTCACCGCTTCTCAACATAAACAAAGGTAACATTCCGGCGCAGTCAGTTGCGAGCGCTTGTGACAGCACACTTATGGTTGTCGCATACGGTGAAACATCGAGTCACCACCTAGAACAAGCGAAAAAGCTGCTTGATGCGCAAACTATCAACCTAATGGGTAGTGTGATGAACATGAAACAAAGGCCTAGTTTTGCTCAAGAGCTGGTAAGACAAGTCAATCGAATGAAATTCATCCCTACTAAGCTTCGCGATAGTTTGGCAAACAAACTGTATCAAAATGAATTTTTGAACCTGCCAATATAACTTCCGCGTGTAATTTTATGGCTGTCATTTACCCCCTGACAGCCACCTATCCTATTAGGCCTCAAGCCAACCCTGTTAAAACCAAATTAGTTATTTTTGGCGAATTTATTGTTAAAAATACGATTTTTAAAACCATTCAACGCATTTCACACACGTCAATCATGGTCTTACCACCTTTAAATCCCTTCAAAAATCAACAGCCCCACACCTAACTTTAGCGGTAATGTGACACAGACAGTTAAAGCGTCATGTAAATCGAATCAAAGATGGAATTCGTACGATTATTCCCTAAGATTATAAATAGAGGTGGTTTTTGACGAATTTGTAATAGTTTGACAAAGTTATCCGATGGCTGTTGAAACACAGTGGATGAATTGGCAAATCACACTTCACTGACTTTGCACGTTTATCTATTCAAACTTCACCCATCCCTCCTTCTGCTCAAATGGTTCAAATACACGGAAAGGATCACCATCGAGCAATTTAGATAATCAATTTACCTTGGTTACCTTAGTTGTATTATTAAAGAGAAAGGAAACTCAATATGAAATACAAGTTAAGCTCCGTATTTTTGTTAGTAGCAGCAGCCAGTGGTAATGCTAACGCTGGAGAATGTGGCAGCGTAACAATCGCAGATATGAACTGGAACTCTGCAACACTGATCGCCAATATCGACCAATTCATCCTAGAACACGGTTATGGGTGTGATGCTGAACTTATCCCTGGCGACACGATGCCAACAGGCACATCTATGATCGAAAAAGGCCAGCCTGATGTTGCCCCTGAACTTTGGAGCAACAGCTTAAAAGACGCATTGGATAAAGGTGTTGAAGAAAAACGCCTTCGCTACGCAGGTAAAGCACTTGTGAACGGCGGCGAAGAAGGCTTTTGGGTTCCAGCTTACCTAGTTAAACAATACCCTGAAATGGCAACCATCGAAGGCGTACGCAAGAACGCTAGCTTATTCAAACACCCTGAAGACCCAGATACATCTGCATTCTACAGCTGCCCTGCAGGCTGGAACTGTCAGATCAGCGCCGGAAATTTGTTTAATGCTCTTGAGCTAGAAAACAGTGGTTTCACGATTGTTGATCCAGGCTCGAGTGCCGGCTTATCTGGCTCTATCGCAAAAGCTTATGAACGTGAAGAAGCATGGTTTGGTTACTACTGGGCACCAACCGCTGTTCTAGGTAAATACGACATGGTTAAAGTCGACTTTGGCAGTGGCGTAAATGAGGAAGAGTTCCTTAACTGTACCACCAAAGAAGATTGTGAATCGCCAAAAGCGACCATGTACCCGCCTTCACCCGTCCACACGATTACCACTGAAAGTTTTGCTTCACGAGCACCTGAAGCGTACGACTACTTTACTAAACGTGGTTTCACCAACGACAAAATGAACTCGCTACTTGCTTGGATGGAAGACAACCAAGCTGATGGTGAAGAAGCGAGTTTGCATTTCTTGAGTGAATTCCCAGAAGTATGGCACCCATGGGTTTCTCAAGAAGTGGCTAAGAAAGTTGAAGCTGAACTGTAAGAGCTTGGATCAACGAGTAATTACGCTTCAACAATAAAACAGAAATAACGTCGCTATACTTGATGTTATTCATGATTCGGAGCCCTTTTCATTGCCGATTTTTCTAACGCATGAACAAGTGGCTCCGAACTATAAGGATATAAAATGGCTGACAGCAATTGGTTATCAAGCTTTCCAGAGATGGAACGCTCTGATTTACGAACCATAAAAAAGACGCTAGATGGCGCATACCGTGAATTTTCCCGTGAATACGGCGAAATGATTGAATCTCTCTTTGACCCTCTTCTTTCATTCCTTGTTTGGTTTGAAAAACTCCTTATCTCAACACCTTGGATTATAGTCCTCGCCGTGTGTACCAGCCTTGTCTACGCAGCAAGCCGTTCTTGGAAACTGGCGTTAGGTTGTGTTGTTTCTCTAATTCTCATTGGTTACTTTGGAATGTGGGAAGACACCATGCGGACGCTCAGTATCATTACTGTGTGTACCTTAGTTTCGATATTCTTAGGCATTCCGATTGGCATTGCGATGGCTCGTTCAAATCGAGCGCAATCTATCGTTACGCCGATGCTCGATATCATGCAAACCATGCCGGCATTCGTTTATTTGATTCCAGTGGTAATGCTACTTGGTATAGGTAAGATTCCAGGGCTAATCGCCGTGGTTATCTATGCGATTCCACCTGTGATTCGTTTAACCAACCTAGGCATACGCCTAGTCGACAAAGAAGTCCTTGAAGCCGCTACCGCTTTTGGTGCGAGCAAAAAGCAGCGCTTGTGGGGTGTTCAACTTCCTCTAGCAATGCCAACGATTATGGCGGGTATCAACCAAACCATCATGATGGCACTGTCTATGGTTGTTATCGCATCCATGATTGGTGTTAAAGGTCTAGGACAGCCGGTTCTTAAATCGATTACCAACCAGTACTTCACATTAGGCCTGATGAATGGTTTCGCCATCGTTGCCCTCGCAATCCTTTTTGACCGCGCTTCTCAGGCGTACGCAAGAAGAACTAATGCGCATTTAGGAGGATTCAAGCATGACTAAACCATTGATTGAGATTAGTGGCCTATACAAAGTGTTTGGACCAAAACCAATGTCTGTTATGAACCGAGTTCAAAACGGCGAACATAAGGATCAGATTCTCGCGGACACGGGTCATACCGTTGGTTTAAAAGAGATCAACCTTGAGATTAACCGTGGCGAAATCTTCGTTATCATGGGTCTTTCTGGCTCGGGTAAATCGACGCTGATTCGCCACTTCAACCGTTTGATTGACCCGACTCAAGGCAAAATCATGGTTGAAGGCATTGATGTGATGAGCCTCAACACTAAAGAGTTAGAAGAGTTCCGTCGTCATAAAATGTCGATGGTATTCCAACGCTTCGGCTTAATGCCTCATCGCACTGTGGTTGAAAACGTTGCGTATGGGTTGGAAGTACAAGGCATCAAAAAAGAAGACCGTTTAACGAAAGCCAACGAGTGGTTAGAGACTGTAGGTTTGAAAGGCTACGGTAATCAGTACCCTGCCCAACTGTCTGGTGGTCAGCAACAACGTGTTGGCCTTTCTCGCGCTTTGTGTACCAACGCCGAAATCTTGTTAATGGATGAGGCCTTCTCGGCACTCGACCCTTTGATCCGAAGTGAAATGCAAGATCAGCTTATCGAGCTGCAAGAGAAACTTCATAAGACCATTGTTTTCATCACTCACGATTTGGATGAAGCACTCCGTCTCGGCGATCGAATCGCAATTTTGAAAGACGGCGAGTTAGTACAACAAGGCACACCACATGAGATTCTTCTGAACCCTGCCGATGACTACGTAGAAGCTTTTGTTAAAGACGTAAACCGTGCTCGTGCATTGACCGTTGAAACCGTTATGCAGCCCCCTCTCTACCGAATCACATCGGAAACAATAGAAGGTGCTCTCGCGCAAATGAAGATGCTTAAGAACGATTACGCTTATCACGTTACGGATGATGGCTATCAAGGCTTGGTCACTCAAGAGAGCCTACAAGATGCCGTTGAAGATGCATCGGTGCATGATTTCAGCGAAGAGATATACGAAGAAGTCCCTGCTATCTTGCCTGATGCCGTGATTGAAGAAGTGCTACCAGACACCATGTCTTGTGACTACTCACTTCCGGTTGTTGATGAAGAAGGTAATCTGAAAGGTGAACTGGAGAGAAGCGCTGTTGCCGACATCTTCTCTGAAAGTAGCGAGGAAGAAGTAGAAGTCGACCCAAAGCCAAGGATTGATAAGGCTTCGTAGTTCTACTGTTCGTTATTTAGAGTACGGCTGTTTAAATTAGTCAAAATTGCTTAACACCTCCTAAGACCACTGTTGTTATTTAACTGCGGTGGTCTTTTTTATTTGTATCGACCTCGTTTTCGCCCACACTCTACCCGCACGTTACGTTTTATAGTCACCTAAGTTTATATTTCATAAGAGAAAACAAATTAAATCAGCCCGTTAGGTTTGTCACAAACACGGTAGTAAGGTAAGCGAGATAGCAATTAATTGCTCTATTTGCACGGCAACCAGTTGAAATTATTCTAGAAAATGACTAGAACTTAATAGTACTCATGAATATTAGGCTCAACAAAAGGACTTAGTTTGATCAATTCTACTTTAGCGTCAGACGCACCCGCAGATCTCAACTCACGAGAAGTTAGCGAACTTGTGGATGAAAGCGTTCTAGAGCAAATGATTCGAGATACAAGTGCGGACATTATCCCGATCTTGATCGACCACTATGTCGAAGAAACACAAACACGCTTGGTTACCATTAAAGAGGCTGTCACTCAGAAAGACGCTCAGACACTTGAGTTCGAGGTCCACACTCTCGGCAGCACGGCGCTTTCATTAGGTAATCGCCCCTTGGGTGAGTTAGCTCGCGCTCTAGAAAAGCAATGTTTAAACCAAAATCATGATGCGGCATTTCTACAAGTTGACGAATTACTAGAACTCGCAGAACGCTCAATAAAAGCCTTGCTTGAAAGGAAAGATGCTGGCTTTAGTTAACATTAGATGTTCATATCGGTATCGAATTAAAAACTCAACATAGTCGTTTATCAATATAGTCACCATTAAGATACGTTCAAGCATGACAAACAATTCGGGAAAATATACCGCCCGCTTTTTAAAAGATTGCATGCGGTAGATAACAAATGCACAAGACTCGTATTGATGGCCTCTATCACTATGTTATTGGTTAGTTAGGATAAAGTTTCAAAAGGAATATACAATGCGCCCTAAGGTATTGTTAGTTGAAGACTCCACGTCGCTCGCCGTACTCTACAAGCAGTACGTAAAAGATGAGCCCTACGATATTTTTCACGTCGAAACCGGCGCGGAAGCTAAAACCTTCATTGAAAGACACTCTCCTCAGCTTGTTATTCTCGACCTCAAGCTGCCGGACATGCCGGGGGAGGAAGTTTTAGATTGGATTAGCGCGAACGGAATACCGACCGCAGTTATTATCGCGACAGCACATGGCTCAGTAAACATTGCTGTAGATCTTATCCAGCGAGGTGCGGAAGACTTCTTAGAGAAACCCATTCAAGCAGATCGACTTAAAACTTCAGTTCGTTTACATCTAAAAAGAGCGAAACTCGAAAACCTCGTCGATAACATGCAAAGTAAGTTCGATCGTGATCGGTTTCATAATTTCATCGGCTCTTGCCTACCTATGCAGGCGGTTTATAAAATCATTGATTCTGTAGCGCCAACCACTGCTAGCGTGTTTATTAACGGCGAAAGTGGTACGGGTAAAGAAGTGTGTGCAGAAGCCATTCATCAAGAGAGCCAGCGTAACGGCAAACCCTTCCTTGCCATTAACTGTGGCGCTATCCCTCGAGACCTAATGGAGAGTGAAATCTTTGGTCATGTTAAAGGTGCGTTTACCGGCGCAACAACCGACCGTAAAGGCGCGGCGATGCAAGCGCATGGCGGTACCCTATTTCTCGATGAGCTTTGTGAAATGGAATTGGAGATGCAGAAGAAGCTCCTAAGATTTTTGCAAACTGGTACGTTTACTCCACTCGGCGGCAACCGCGAAATCAAAGTTGATGTCAGAATTATCTGTGCGACCAACCGTGACCCACTGGTTGAGGTAGAAGAAGGACGCTTTAGAGAAGATCTTTATTATCGTGTTCACGTTGTGCCTATCGAAATGCCACCACTTCGCGAACGGGGAAGTGACATTGTCACCCTTTGCAATCACTTCTTGAAGCTATATGCGAAGCAAGACAAGAAGAAGTTCAAATCAATAGACAAAGAAACGCAGAACCTACTTAAACGTTACGTATGGCCTGGTAACGTCCGTCAGTTACAAAACATCATCCGTAACATCGTGGTGTTGAACAATGAAACAAGCGTAACCAAAGACATGTTGCCGTCTCCGATTAATAAAGCAGATGCTGCTCCAACATCGAAATTAGTGACGCCTATTCGAGTAACGGTGCCCCAACCAGCTGTGGTAGAAGCTCCAGACGCTAAGTTGCCACCTATTACTCCAGAGGAATTAGAGCAATCGTCAGTTGTCTCAACTGGCAACGGTTCGATGACGCCCGCATTTACCACAAGCGAAGGAGCTATTCGTCCTATGTGGCAAATAGAACGGGAAGCTATTCAACATGCCATTAATCATTGCGATGGGAATGTGTTAAATGCCGCGGTGTTGTTAGAACTTAGCCCTTCTACTGTTTACCGTAAGAAACAGGCTTGGGAATCGGAAGATGAGTGCAATCAAGCCTAGCCAAGGTGTACTCAACGTAAACCGTCATGAGATTTGGCTGTTGATCGACAGCCAAACTTTTGGAGGTATAGAAACACATGTTTTAGAATTAGCACAAGGCCTGATATCTGAAAGCGTTCAGTATTCAGATGCTGTTCGAATTGTTCTTTTGACGAAGTTTAATCCTGGAGCCATCATCGTTGAAAAGCTGGAAGCGCTGAACATCCCTTTTAGTTACCTCTCCGATTTAGCCTCTTGCTCAGCAGATTCAAGCAGCAATAGCGCGGCACAGCTTAAACGTGCCGTTCAACATTATCAGCCAAGGCTTATCCATGCTCATGGTTACAAAGCCAGTTTGGTCAGCAAGTTAATCAAGCTCCCACCTCGTTTCAACAACACAAAGCAAATCACCACTTATCACGCAGGTGAAACCCCAACAGGCAAGGTGTGGCTTTATGACTGGCTCGACCGTTACAGCAGCTTTCTTTCTGATCAGTCGCTCGTGGTCAGTGAGAAGATTAAAGCGAAAGTGCCCAGTGGGACTTATCAATTGAATAACTTTGTTAAAGTCCCAACCGGGTTAACAAGCTCCCCTTCATCAAGCCAAATTCACGTTGGTTTTGTGGGTCGATTAAGCCATGAAAAAGCGCCAGATCGATTTGTGACATTAGCTAAACAGTTTCCCGAGGTTCAGTTTGACGTTTTTGGTGACGGACCAGAAATGGAGACGTTAGTTAAATCTCAACCTGATAATGTTAACTTGTACGGGCATCAGACTAATATGGGTGATGTCTGGAGCCAAATCGATCTGTTGATTATCCCTTCTCGCTTCGAAGGCTTACCGATGGCCGCATTAGAAGCCATGATTCGCGGTATTCCCGTTCTCGCCACCTCAGTTGGCAACTTACCTAAACTCATCGAGCATCAAGTTAACGGCTACCTAGCCCATTCTGAAGCCGAACTAGAACAGTGTTTGTCTTTGTGGATGTCATTGACGAGTGAACAACGCGACTCTCTAAAGAGTAACGCGATAGAAACCGTCAAAAGCCAATACTCGCCACAAGCTGTTATCCCGCAGTTGTTGGAGATCTATCAACTCGACCGCTAAAACGAGTCGTAGTCAGGGTTGATCACTTTGGCTTAACGATTTGGGCACCCTAGTCAGTTTTATAGTGATTCTCAAAATGAAAAACCTCAACTCAAATCTACCACCTCCCTCTGTAATATAACCTTAAATCAGCAGCTTAAACAAAATGCATAACTGGCACTCGCTTTGCAATATTTAACATCAGGCGTCACTACGCCTTAAAAAATTGGTGAGCCAGTTTATTTGCGATATTAGAGGTAACAATGATCAACCCAGAAGCCAATAGATTCCCAGTCATCATTATGATCAGCACCTTATGTGTTGGGCTTGGTGTTGTTTGGTACTTTGTGCCTCATCCCGCTGTTATTGTAGCGCTAGCTCTTCTGCCATTAGCCGGATTATTCGTGTTAAACAAGACATTTTGGTTAGTGTTGCTGTTCGTTGTCTTTTCATTTTTCCGAATTCACGAAGCAATACCTCAACTTTATTCACTAAAAATACCGCTGATGCTCTCACTAGGCGCTCTATCAGCCCTACTCTGGCATGCATTAATCAGTAAAGAGCTTAAAATATTTTGGCACCCTTGCTTGAATTGGCTCGCCATATTTTGGGGTTTGGTTTTCATTGGTATTATCTTCGCGACTAACAGACCGATTGCTCTGGCGGAATTCAAAGGTGTTTACTGGAAAATAATGGTGATGACACTCGCCATCGTTTGGTTAGTAAACAGTGCAGAGTATTTGGTCAAGACTTCGACCGCTATTATCTGTGCGGGATCATTAGTTGCTAGCATCGCGATTAATAATTCAATCAACGGGATTGGTTTAGTGGAAGGCAGTCGCGTAACTATAGGTCGTGACTTTGGTTCGATGTTAGGCGACCCGAATGACCTATCCTTAGTTCTTATGTTCCCATTAGCCTTTGCTATCAGTCAAGCGACCACGACGGGGATCCCGGTAACAAGACGTATCATTAGTGTTGGTGCAACGGTTTTATTACTTGCTGCCGTTATTGCCACACAAAGTCGAGGTGGTTTACTTGGCTCACTTGCTGTAGTCGGGATCTTTGCGCTCAAAATCATTCGTTCAAAATCACTGTTGATTACTTTGGGAGCAATTGGAGCGATTGGCCTTTATTTCGCTGCCGGGATTTCAGATCGAGCATCTGGCGGTGCGGCTGAACAAGGTATCGATGAATCAGCTATGGGGCGGATTTATGCTTGGGAAGCTGCCTTTAAGATGGCGCTAGATAACCCTTTAACCGGAGTCGGTTTGGATAACTTCTTTTCCAACTACTTCTTCTACAGTTCCCACTGGGATGGTTTAAACCATGCTGTTCACAGTACTTGGTTTGGCGTACTTGCAGAAACCGGCTTTCTAGGACTCATCATATACGTGATACTGATTACCTCACTGATCAAAACCATACGTTCCACACTGAAGCAGCTTTCAGAAACAACTAACACCATAGATCCAAACCTTAATGCCGCCGCTTACGCTGTATATGCTGGGTTGATCGGCACCATCGTGTCAGGAACTTTTCTAACGCAAGGCTTCAATTGGCCTATTTATATCCTCGCAGCACTGGTTGTCGCTATCGCGAACATATCTCAAACTGCCTGTCAAAATGAGAAAACCTAAAAGCCAATTCTTAACCAATTGAAAATATTGAGTTTATTAAATGGCATAGTATATGAAAGTACTTCTATATAACAAGACAGAGGAGTTTCATTATGACGTCAGTATCTATACATCAATTCAAGCATTGGCTTAAGTTTCATCCTAATTCTCGAATTAGAAATGTATTTTTCATTTTGAAAAATATCAGAAGCGCAGAGCTACCTACCCCTCAAGTACTTAATCGCTGCCTATATCAAGCGCACAAGCTAGTGGTGAATTTGGTTTCTGGCTTTACTCGCTTCTTCTACTGGACACCAGCTTTTAAAGGTCGTGTGGCTCAATGTGGTAAACGCCTGTATTTGTATGGTGGTCTACCTTTCGTGAGCGGTCCGGTACAAATTTCGATTGGCGACAATTGCCGCATCTCTGGGCACACTACGTTCTCTGGTTGTACGCAACCATTGGAAGGCTTAGAACATCCATTGCTTTCGATTGGTAACAATGTCGACATCGGTTGGCAGTCGACTATCGCTGTTGGAGGAAAAGTGGTTATCTCTGACAACGTACGCATTGCTGGCGGTACTTTCCTATTTGGATACTCTGGACACCCACTTGATGCAAAACGCCGAGCACTAGGTGAAGGCGATGATCCTCAGCAAATCGGCGACATCATACTTGAACCTGATGTGTGGCTAGGCACTAATGTAACGGTTAAAGGTGGCGTAACCATCGGCGAAGGTGCGGTAATAGCCGCAGGTAGCGTAGTAACAAAGAATATCCCTGCCTTTGCAATCGCTGGCGGTAACCCTGCTCGAGTTGTCGGTCAGATTAAATCCGTTGAAGGGACTGAATCCGATGTATTCGATTCGTTAGAGACTCATGGAGGTGACCATGCGTGATTTAATCGTATTTGGTGAAGACTTTGGCGGCCTACCTTCATCGACTCAACATTTAGTTCGTCACCTTGCTAAGCTGCACAAAGTCTTGTGGGTCAACTCTATTGGTCTAAGACAACCGAAGCTGTCCGCTAAAGATGCAACCCGAGCGTTCAACAAATTGTTTGGCAAAACCAAAGCTGTGACTCAAAACATGCTCGACTCTGAGGGACACGACAACATTACGATCGTGAACTTGAAGACCATTCCTGCGCCTGCTTCTAAGTTTTCTAGAAAGTTGGCTCAGCAAATGATGTTACACCAAATAAAACCGGTTATTGCTGAACTTAATCTTAATTCGCCTATCCTGTGGACTTCACTTCCGACCGCTGTTGATTTGTGCGGACACTTAGGTGAGTCATCTGTGGTTTATTACTGTGGCGATGATTTCAGCGCTTTGGCAGGTGTTGATCATGACACGGTAGCGCAACACGAATCGGAGTTGATCAACAAAGCGACTCTTATATTCGCGGCCAGCAAAAAGTTGATGGATAAGTTTCCAAAGCATAAAGCACACTTGCTACCACATGGTGTCGACGTAAACCTATTTTCAACACCAGCACCAAGAGCAAAAGATTTACCAAGTAACCACCGCCCTATTGCTGGTTTTTATGGCAGCCTTTCTAAGTGGCTTGATTATGAAATAATTGATCATGTTGCGAATGCAATGCCGGAATGGGATTTTGTTTTTATTGGCCCAAACGAGCTTGATACGCTCATGCTGCCTAAGTTGAGTAACGTACATTACCTAGGCCCACGTCCGCACCATACATTACCGAGCTATTCTCAACACTGGGATGTGAGCTTATTGCCGTTTGTTGATAACGAGCAGATCCGAGCTTGCAGCCCACTTAAACTAATGGAATACCTTGCGGCCGGCACACCAATTATCACAACGCCATTCCCTGCTTTAGTTCCATACCAAGAGCACGTAACGACTGTTGGCAGTGCAAATCAAATGATTTGGGCGCTTGACCATGCGCGCCAACTGAGCAATTCACCTATCTCTGTCGTCGAACAAGAGAGTTGGCAGAACCGTGGTAACTTCGTTCATTGGATGTTGGAGCTATTATGAATAATCTGAAATTGCGGTTATTGGCCATCATCAATGCCATGTGGCGCCAACGCTACGTTATCGTTCTACCAATGCTTATTTTGCCCTTTGTAGGCTTCGGTGTAAGCAAGTTGGCTCCGACCAAATATGACGCGCATACCAGTATGTTGATTCAAGAAACCGCCAAAATGAATCCATTCTTGGAAGACATAGCCGTTTCTACCATGCTCAAAGACCGACTCAATGCATTAAGAACGCTGCTACACAGTCGACATGTTCTTTACTCGGTCGCTGATGAATTGCAGCTAACCACACCAGATATGCCAGATCTAGAAAAAGAAGAAATCATCACCGACTTGTCTCAACGCTTATCAGTTACTCAGCTTGGAAAAGACTTTCTCAAGATCAGTTTAACGTCCAACACTCCAACTGGAATGGAAGCGACGCTGCGATCGGTCAGTGAACATTTCATTGAACAATTGTTAGCGCCGGAACGCTCATCTATTGAAGATTCAAGTGACTTTTTAAAAATTCATATAGACAAGCGTCGTATTGAACTTGAAACAGCAGAAGAAGCATTGGCCTTGTACATGAACGAAAACGTGCAATCGACGCCAGAAGTACAAAGCCAAAGCTTAAACCGCTTAGCATCGCTGAAACAGAACCTTGCTGAAAAAGAGGCAGAGTTATCGGGCGTTGAAAAAAGTCTTGGCTCAATTGACCAACAACTTTCAAGAACCAACCCTGTGATAGGTAAATTAGAAGACCAAATCATCGATATTCGAAGCGACCTTGCCCTGTTACAAGCTAAATACACAGACAAACACAGTGCTGTGCAAGCTAAAGTCCGTGAATTAGACAGACTTGAAAATGAGAGAAAAAGTTTACTCGAAGTAACCCAACCAACGATGAACAGTGACCAACTTTGGGACATTGCAAGTAGCGCGACACTGAACAAACTTTCTGATACCCAACCTCTTTTGGTCACTCAACTACATAGCCTACAACTGGTTCGTGCTCGCTTTGAGTCTTTAACAGAAGAGACCAAAAGCCTTCGTACTATGATTTTCGAACTAGAACACAAGGCCAATAACTTCGGTGAAAATGCAAAAGAGATGTACCGTCTTAAGCGACAAGTTGAGATTAAGCGCCAACTTTATGATGAACTGACAGAACGTTATGAAATGGCTCAGCTAACGGGTTCGCTTGGGGTATTCGAGCAAAACAAACGTGTGAAAATTATCGACTTGCCTTTCACACCTAGCATGAAATCTAACATGCCGACTTTTATCTTTGTTCTGGCTGGATTTGTTGCAGGCATCGGATTGGGCATTGGTCTTGCGGTATTGTTTGAGTTATTCGATTCTACAATCAAACGTAAAGCCGAAATCGAAGATATCTTGGGTGTTCCAGTAATAACGGTAATTCCTAAAATGAGCTAGTCAGCTTTAAAATCAGACCTTACCTGAGGTTTACTCCCTTACAATAAATGCCAACACTCGATTGGCGTTTTGCTTGTCTAACACCCCAAGTTCTTAAACCCACTTCCTAATTTCCCTAAGCCCTATGATCCAAACAGCCATTCAATCGCATTTTGTTTTGATTCCCATTTTGAGAAATGAAAACCGCCTCAGACGAACCGTGTTTAAGTAATTGAAAATTAGAGATTATTTAGTTGGCACAACTCCTGCTATCTCCTTGTGTAGTTAAACGTTTTAAAGAAGTTACTTCACGAGAAACGGCAGAAAGGCGAAACAAGAATTATAAAGGCAGGGTTCAAATTATGAATACGCATTTAACGAAGCATGGCAAAAAGATCATACACGTTGTTCAGCACCTTGCTCCGGGTGGCTTAGAAACCCTAACTCTTGATTTGCTGCGCCTTGCTAAACCAACAGACCAAGTGTTGATTGTCAGTCTAGAAGGAACAAAACAAGACTCGATCAACAACTGGCCTAAATTAAAGCAGTACCAAAATCAGATCGTCTTTTTGGATAAACCACCAGGTGTGCAATTCAATATCATCATCAAATTGATTAAAGCATTTAATGGTATTCAACCTGATGTGGTTCATACCCATCACATCGGCCCCCTACTTTATGCTGGATATGCCGCCCGCGTAACGGGTGTTCCAACTCGAATTCATACTGAACATGATGCTTGGCACCTAAACAATAGTAAACGTCGCCGTTTACAAGCGCTTGCTTTAAAAGCTGCTCAGCCAACGTTGGTTGCCGACGCGACACGTGTTTACAACCAGCTCCGCACCGCTTTTTCTTACGAGAACATCATTACCATCAAAAATGGTGTGGATTGTGAGAAATTTAAGCCAATGTCGAAAGAGCATGCAAGAGCAAACCTAAACCTACCAACAGACAAACACATCATCGGCTGTGCAGGTCGTCTAGAACATGTCAAAGGCCAAGACCAACTCATCAAAGCGTTGACTCTTCTACCTGAAAACATGGTTGTTGCATTTGCTGGCGGCGGTACGAAACGCAATCAACTAGAGCAACTCACTAGCCGATTGAATCTCAGTGACCGAGTCATCTTCCTCGGCCTAGTCGACGACATGACCACGTTTTACGGAGCGTTGGATACTTTCTGCCTTCCTTCTCGCCACGAGGGGTTGCCTCTTTCAACACTCGAAGCTCAAGCGTGCAATATTCCAACCGTCGCAATGGACGTTGGCGCTGTCGATGAAACCTTATGCCCAATCAGTAGCACCCTTGTTAAAAAGGGCAGCATTATAGAGTTAGCCAATGCGTTACTAGAAACTCAAAATGAGCGCTTTTTGTCACCCCGCCACTATGTACTAGACAACTTCGACATAGTGAATATGGTTGCCTCTTACAACAGCATCTCAGAAGGAGCTTACGCATGATCGATTGGTTACTTGCCGGACTTTGTTTATTTTCAGGTGCGTTGATTGTCTATCATCACGCAGCCTACCCTTTATTGCTGCGCTGGTACGCGAAAAACCACCCTGCACGTCAAGTTGAAGAGAGTCATCGTTGTTACAAAGAGGAACAACAAGATTGCACGTTACCGACCATCACCGTTCTTGTTCCTGCATTTAACGAAGAACAGTGGATTGCAGACAAGATTCGTAACCTTGCTTCTCTCGATTACCCAAAAAAGAAACTGAAAGTCATTATCGCTTGCGATGGTTGTACCGATAACACGGTCGCAATTGCTCAGATGACCATCCAAGAAGCGATGTGTAGTGATATTCATTTTGAGATACATGACCACCAATTGAACCGAGGTAAAGTAGCGGTTATTAATGAGGAAGTGACACATATCACCAGTGACCTTACAGCATTGAGTGACGTTTCCGCCCTTATTTCATTGGATGCATTACTTATTGCTGCCGCTCATTTTGAAAGTGACAAGGTTGGCGTGGTAAACGCAACGTATCAGCTTTGCCCAACAGGCAACGAAGGCGAAAACACTTACTGGCAGTACCAAACCGCCGTTAAAGAGTCTGAGGCTTCATTAGGTTCGAGCTTAGGTTCTCATGGCGCCTTCTACTTATTCAGAACACTCCTCTTTGAACTACTTCCTTTAAATACCATCAATGATGATTTCATCTTACCGATGCAAATCGTAAAACAAGGTTACATTGCTGAGTATGAAACCCAAATGGTGGCACTAGAGCTAGAAGAATCGAACCTAGAAACAGACTTCAAAAGAAGACTTCGTATTTCAGCGGGCAACATGCAACAAGCGATTCGATTGTTCGGCTTGTTCAGCCCGAAGTTCAAAGGCATCGCGTTTGCGTTCTTCTCAGGAAAAGGACTTCGCCTCCTAACACCATATTTAATGATTGTGTGCTTAGTGTGCTCCATCTTGCTTAGCAACTACTTGGTGTTCGAAGCACTGTTATGGGCTCAAGTTACCGTTTATACCATTGGCGTAATTGGCTGTATCTTGCCAAAGCGTTTAGTAAACAAACCTATTTCATTAATCTCTTATTTGATAGTTGGACACTACGCCAACTTCATTGGTGGCATACGTTACCTAATCGGACTAGAAAACTCACCTTGGACACGAGCGAATCATTAAGGACTTATTATGATGAACATTGAACAGCTATCTACTCAAAACCTATACCAAGACAAAATTTCACGAGCTAAACGTACATTTGATTTGGTAAGCTCATTGATTGCTTTGATTCTGCTAGCACCGGTATTTCCACTGATTGCAATGGCGATTGCACTCACTTCTCGTGGTCCTATTTTTTACCGCCAACTTCGCGTTGGTAAATCAACACCACAGAAAATGGAACTATTTGAAATCATGAAGTTCCGTAGCATGTACGAAGATGCAGAAACTCGCTCTGGTGCAGTTTGGGCAACCGCGAATGACCCACGAATCACACCGGTTGGTCGATTCTTGAGAAAGACTCGTCTCGATGAACTGCCACAACTGTTTAATGTATTAAAAGGTGAAATGTCTCTTATTGGTCCACGCCCTGAGCGCCCTACTTTTTACACTAAACTAGAGAACGAAATCCCTTACTTTGCTGACCGCACTTATGGCGTAATGCCGGGTATTACAGGGCTTGCACAAGTGAACCAAGGTTATGACACCTGCATCGATGATGTACGTCGTAAAGTAGGTTTTGATCACAGCTACGCACTGAGTCTATGTTCTATGAAATCTTGGATTGCCACTGACCTGAGCATCATAACAAAAACGATCGTCGTTATGGTTAATGGTCGCGGTCGCTAAACCAGTATGGTCTAAAGTGAGAGAACCAGCTGCTTAGTCCAAGGTGAAAAATAGAGCAGTCTTGTCCAATGTGAACACAAAGCCAGCTTTGATAGTGATTTATCGGCTGGCTTTTTACTGCCTCAAAACAAGCCAAACGATGAAGCTACCCTTGCCGTCGATAACGCGGTGAACAAAGCAAAGTCGCTATACAAAGCAGGCCTAGTCGATTACTTATCGGTGCTAGACGCACAAAGACAACAAAAAGCGATGCAAGATCGCCAAGTAGCCGCCAAGCTTCAAACCGCCAACACCACGATTGCCGTGTATAAAGCGTTAGGTGGAGATTGGAAAGTCGCTAGAGAAACACAAAGTGTCGAGTTAGCTTCTGTGAACTAACAAAGCTACACGCTGTTCACCTAAACAATAAGCTGTAATCGTTCAGATAAGCTTAATAAGAAAATACCGCCGAAATCATCGGCGGTATTTTTGTTACTGAAAGTCGCTGTGGCAATTGTGCACCCATGTTTAACGGATATGTACCTTTCCAATTGGGTTTAAACGACTAAATCGGTATTTAGGGTAATAGATCCAAAACAGTTCTTCGTTCTTAGAGTCTTGAGCTATCAATAACTCAACCTCGCCAGAGTTAATAGCAATACGTACTTTACTTTTTGATAAAGGCTTCGTTCTATTTATCGTTACGTAGTTACTACTTCTCAAAGAGTCTAACAATTTAGATTCCTCAAACTCCTCATGAGCCTCCACAACGAAACTCGACACGCTCAGCTCTTCAGCGAGGAGCTTTCGGATTTGATACTTCTGAGAGAGAAACAGAACGATACTGATTGCTGCGACTCCACTTAATAGAATCAACGCTTTTATATTTTTACGCCAGACCCCAACAAAAAGAGCTGAAAGTAAGCTTACAATAAAAACTAAGGAGGTAACCGTAAACCAAATATCTAAATAGTCGCCCATAATTAACCTATTCACCTCAACCTAGTTTAAGTACCCCTGATCATGTCTTCCATGACGAAAGTGAACTATTTACGCGACAACCAGTGACTAGGAATTAGACGCATCGTTGCTGTCTGTATCTACGGTTTTGATCAGAGGACCAGCACACTCGACAAAACCACCGATATCGAAAGTATCTGGCGCATCGGCTCCGCCCGTCACACCAAAACTGCCTTTCACCACTGGATCCTTCTCAGTCTTATCTACGTCTAAAATGATCTCTACTTTATACGTGTGACCATCTGGAAGGAGTTTGGCACACTCTTCCAGTGTTGAAGCAGTAGCAACCATGCTGAAACCAAATAAACACACCGCAAGTACACTACTTTTCATTTTCAACATCATTAAACCTCTCGAAGACTATAGAAACATCATACCAACAATCGACTCATCTTCACGGGGATTGCTATAAAACGTCTAAAAAACATAACCTTGGTTATCTATGAACGCTACTTTGGCGCTTCTGACTTTGTAAAATTGGTTTTAAAAGTGAAGGCATACGGCGTATCACCGATTTCTCTGAGGTGTTCAAGTCGCTCTATCGCTTCTTCGAGTGTGGGAATACGGTCTTCTTCGATCCACCAAAGAACATAAGTATCTTCAGGTAAACGATGAAACCAGTCACCCTTTCGGCGCATAAAATCACGGTGATGTGTGCGAAACATGAAGTTCTTTAACGAATCTACAGAGTCCCACACCGACATATTCACAATCATATTCGGATCATCAAAAGCTTGGATATTGGTCGCATCACCAGATTCATCTTTCAGACGCCAAACGAACCCTTCACTGCTTTCTGCGATTCCATTAACCAACTCTAAGTTATCGACAAACTCTTTGATTTCTGGCGCATCTAACGGGTATTTCGCCAAAGCGATATTTAACTGAGCTAATTTCATAACGTTTCTTCCTTGATAAATTATGAGTAAATTTTTCTAGCACGCCGACTGATTCTTACAAAACTAAAGAACAGCTACGCCTTCAACTTCAATCACTGAGTTAACATTAGCGCGCTCGATTATCTTGAGTAACGTCGTTTGGATTAGTTCATTATCTCGAATTTCGGTTTCACAAGAAAAACGCTCTTCTTGAACACCATCGCCCTCACCCAACATGAATTGAACCGCGACTTCCGTTGCGAGTTCTTTGGTCGCTCCGTAGTACGCTAACGTGATTTTTGGGTATCCGTGGTCGCCTTTTTTAACCTGCTTTGCGATGCGTTTCTTGGCTTTATCTAAATTCATACAACTTCCTTTTAAGTCTGAAATACAAGGTGACTAGAACAACTTTTTAAACGGTAAGCAATACAATCAGCGTTGGTTATAGAGCTTCCCTAGCCTCTTGATACTAATCAAGATGGTACAGTCTTAACGCTTTAAAGAGTGATAGCTAGAACACAGATAACCAGTTTAAGAAAAATAATGACAGCGCGTAAGAATTACGCGCCAAGAAGCGGTAGATGTTTTCGTTGTTGATAAGTTAAGGCTAACTCTAAGCACTGCTTGATTGGTGCTTTGGGAAGTGGTTCAGTTAGGTTCAAGATGATTGCCCGATTACCTTGAAATGCCAATGTGCCATCGTGCAATTCTCTGAATGTGTCGATTAGCTTCGTTTGACAGTTAAAGAACAAGTAATAGTTATTTGGCGATTTTAATTTCCAATCGATTCGAATTGGACTGCCCGTCTTAACGCTGTAACTCGGCTCGCCCCATTTCAGAGACTCTTCGACGTCACCTAAATCCAAATCAGAACAAAGTTCAAAAATTAATGCACGCAACTCTTCAAGCCGAGCTCGAACATCATCGGGATACTCATCGAAATGTGTTTTGATTGCTTTGTCCATTCAATCTCCGATTCACTTGTTGAGATATTAAAGTGCAGCTCACTTAAAGCATAGAGCCTTAAAAATTAGTCCAACTTGATATGAAAAGTGCCAAGCGTAGTAAATCATTTTTCAGTTATCTGTTCGTTAGCGGTTTTCAAGGCCAGCTTTAAACCGTCCGTATCCTTACAACCAATGTAAACATGCTTTCGATTGCTTAAGCTTAACTTCAGCGCTGAACCTATCGATGCATTATACAACCAGCGATCATTCAGCATTCGGATACCAATACCTTGATACCACTTGCTTTGATAGAACGATGTCTCTGTAATGTCTGATACTTCGACATTCTTACGCCAAAAACCAAAGCCGAAATACCAGCTTAGTACATTGTCTTTGACCTCAATTGTCATGGAGAAAAAGAGCAAAGCAATTAGACCATTGATGGCGTGAGCGATTAATGTCCCAGGGTTATTATCCGAGGTAACGACAATGAAAGCACTTAACGCAACAAGGATGAGCAGCAATCCCTTGTTGAATTCCTTACTATAAAACACAGCGACAACTCCTATAGACAACGAACAACCCACTAACTAGCCAACCGCTATCTTACTGCGGCCTTTCTAAATAATCGTAGCAAGTAATGCAGGCATACTCCCACAACCAAACCAAGTAGCATCGCCTTGATACTACCCACCCAAAGTATCAAACCAGAATAACCTTGTCCCGGACCTAAGCCTTGTTTATTAATCACATCGACAAACATAAAACCGTTCCACAGCACATGCAGTGAGGCTGTAAATCCATGCACACAAATTACAACGGTTCCAAGTAACTTGTGCCTGTTAATGACAGGTGCGCCACAAAAGATGACAACAAGCGCAAAGGTCAAAATCAGAGGGCCCGACAGTACTAAAGTGAGTGTGATTACTTCAACGTGGCTCTCTGTGCCATAACTGTATGTACAAAATACCATTGTCATTGAAAACAAAAGCGAAATGAGTGCGAACCATAGCGTTCTATTCATTGGGGTTCCCTGCCTTAATAGTGGGTTTAGGACAAATTCGATAATCGACAGGAAGAACTAATTACCAAAAATACGGCATGAGAAATGCCCTTGTTGCACTACTATTCGATGGACGACTCAGACTTTCATAAACCCAATGTAACGTGAGACTTAGAACACAAGCTAGATAACAAAAACGCCACTCACGTTCGCGCCTGACTACATACCTTATCAAGCTTCCTGTTGAACCCAAACAACATTTTCATTTGAAGTTGGAACCTCAAACCAAGACCAAAACAGATCTAACATTTCTGGTGTCATTTCATAAGACTTACCATTGAGTTTCGAGTTACGACTAAATGCCCTCTTCTTACAAGTCTCAAACGGAACATCAAGGTAGTGAACTTCGCTGTCCACACCTAGGTTTGATGCCCAGCTTGTAAAAGAGTCTCGGTCAGATTTACGCCAAAAACCAAAGTCGAAAATCACAGGAATACCCAAAGAAAAGAGTTGCATTGCAGAGTCCTTGAATAAGCCTTGAAGCGTAGCCAGTCGGCTATCAAAAACCTCACGCTCCATATGCTCGCCATACAAAGGAATCATCCACTCGTCGATCGAAAAACGAAAAGCGCCATGCTTTTCTGCAAGCGATTTAGAGTAAGTCGTTTTACCCGAACCGATAAAGCCACATACGAAATAGATTTTACTCATGATCCCTCTATTATTTGTCAGCACATCACCGCCTAATCTAAACCCTGGCACCTAAATCAACACAGTTGAATCAAACCAATTAGTGTGAATCTGCTTTAGTCTCTTGTTAGTTGTATTACAAGCTACTCACTTGGGCTATTTTTAGAGTTAGCAACGTCATGCTGACTCATAACAGTTATACCGTTTTGGCGAAGTAATGCAGTAGTGGCGCCCACGCCAACAACTTTTGTTCCTTCAAATTTTCCATTGTAAATCTGAGAGCTGCCACAAGAAGGGCTCCCATCCGTTAAAATCGCACTTGAGATATTTTCCTGCTGACAAATTTTCAAAGCTAACCTAGCTCCCTTGAGGAACTCCTTTGTTACGTCAGAGCCATCTTTTCCCATGATCTTCGAAGAGCCTTCGATGACGTTAGTGCCATCGCCTCCACAGATTTCAGCCGGAACTCTAGGTGTTGGCAAACCTCCAGCAACTTCAGGGCAGAAAGAGACAATTTCATTTGCTTCGACAAACTTCTGAAACTCAGGAGATTCAGGTTTTAAATCATTGCCGTCATAACGAACTTTGCACCCAAGTAAACATGAACTAACCAATACTTTACTCACAATAGACACCTTTAACCTATAAGAGAAAACTAAGGCAATTTAAACATTTAAGCCGTAGGTACGAAAGACTACAGCATATTGAAGCTGTAAAGTTTCTGCAAAAATTAAAACCCAGCTAACGAATGACATGGATTCCCCCTACCGAGGATCTGCCACACTTATGTGGTACTTAAATGCATCGGAGGCACCATGTCTGATTATTCTTATTTCTGCGGTATCGACCTAGCTAAAAACTACTTTAGTCTTCATGCCGTAGACCAAAATGGTAAGGTCATACTTCATAAGTCGGTAACTCGCTCTAAACTACTAACTACTAACTACAATAGCAAATATGCCGCTCATTGGTGTCGCTCCAATAACACGCGAAAGTGCACGCTACAAAGGTAAGCGCGAGCTCCAAGGCGGTCGAACGCAAGTACGCACAGTGTTATATATGGCAATGATGTCAGCCATGCAATGTAACCTCGTATTCAAAGCGACTTATGCTCGACTTTTAGCTGCCGGGATGCCTAAGAAAGTCGTAATAATCGCGTGTGTACGCAAGATCGCTGTGACCCTTAATTCTATGCTGAGAGGTGGCGCCATGTGGGATGAAAATACAGCCAAAAATTAATCACTGACGCCATAGTCGTTTGTTATGCCTGTGCCAACGTTTTCAAAGAACTAGGGACGATGAGCTTGTGAACTGGAGCAACAAAAAACATGTACACTTTGCCAAACATGTTATGTACATACACCACCGTGGTTGCGTGTACTGTAATTTTATCGCCAACTACGTCCAGTAAAAACGACACTCTTACATCAAGATGTTTGTCACTGTCCTCTAAGACAATTTCAGTATCACTATTGCTAAGTAACGTGAAAATACCGACTCTCTCACCAACGCTAATTTTTGCTACATTTTCCGCTGACATAGCATCCTGAAGTCGGCCTAAGTTCTTTAGACCAAGCACTGATACGATGCGATTTCTCGTTGCCATTAAGAATGAAACCCACGCTGGTGTTTGTTTCGCGATTTCAAGATAGATATCGAGTGCGGTTTGGTCATTGTTAGGGATTTCGCGCGAAAAGCTATCAGCGAAATAAGCCCCTTTAGCATAATCAAACAACTCAGAATGTTTTGGAATTGACATGTATTTCTCCCAAAAGGCATAACGCCGCGTTAAGTAGTGAGCAACGCCACCACCTAACCTAAACCATTGTGCCATAAACACTTAAACTAGACTTTGAACTGAAGCCGCCAAGCGTTGGGAATCTGCCTTAAACGCTTGTATGGATAATAAGCACTCCAATCGGGTAATGTGAGACCCAGGCTTTAGCTGCAACTAAAGCTTTCTATGTAGTAGTTCGTTTAAACGCTGGCTCCTCTATCGAGAGACCGATAACAAACATGAACGCTACATAGGACTTCAAGCATAAACCTCGAATAGTCGACTGGGTCTCGAACCCGCATTACGCAAGCATGAGTTAGCTTATTATGAATACCAAAATCAATCAAAGCATCAACGTTGGAGTTGATACCGGCAAAACACAATTAGACATCCATATCAGGCCACTAGACCTATTTTTCTCAGTAGAGAACAATGAAAAAGGCATCAAGAAAGCACTCAAAACAATTAAAAGTCATAATCCTGAACGTATAGTTATTGAAGCAACAGGCCGATTAGAAATGCCTTTTGTTCTTGCATGTGCAGAGGCTCAACTACCTATTGTTAGAGCAAACCCTGTCCACATAAAACGATTCGCTGATGCTATTGGCCGCAGAGCCAAAAATGATCGTTTAGATGCAGAGTTGATCGCTCACTATGGTGAAGCAATCAAACCAGCTTTTACTGTCATAAAGCCAAAAAACATACGTTTAATGAGTGACTTAGTTATTCGCCGAAACCAGTTGTTATCCATGCAAACCATGGAAAAGAACCGAATCCAGATACTTCCCGCTTCTCTCCATCCGACTATCAAACCAATGCTAACCACGATAAAGAATCAAATCACCAAGTTAGAAGAAAAGCTCGTTAAACTCATTGAAGATAGCCCTGAATACCAGGCAAAAAACACAATATTGCAGAGCGTCCCAGGAATAGGAAACATTGCCGCTGCATCAATAATTAGCAACGTACCTGAACTTGGTTACATCACGAATAAACAAGCGGCATCACTGATTGGTGTAGCTCCAATTACACGCGAAAGTGGTCGCTACAAAGGTAAGCGCGTAATCCAAGGTGGTCGAGCGCAAGTACGCACAGTTTTATATATGGCAATGATGTCGGCCATGCAATGTAACCCCGTATTCAAAGCAACATATGCTCGACTTTTAGCTGCTGGGAAGCCAAAGAAAGTCGCAATAATCGCATGTGTTCGAAAGATGGTTGTGACCCTTAATTCTATGCTGAGAGATGGCGCAATGTGGGATGAAAATACAGCCAAAAACTAATCATTGACGCCATAGTCGTTTGTTATAAGGCGGACGTTTAGTCAAGCGCCTTTTCCAACCAAACCGAACTGATGTACTGACCATTTTTCTTTGCATATTCATTAAATACGCCAATTTCTCTAAAACCAAAACGTTTATGTAGAGCAACTGAAGCGTCATTAGGTAATGCGATACCTGACAACACCCTGTGGACTCCGTAATCAGAAATTGATGAGAACAGTTTGGAATATAGTTTTGAACCAACTCCTTTACCTTTTGCTGTTGAAGCAAGGTACACTGTCACTTCTACCGCATCTTCAAATGCTGAAATGTCCCTATATAGTTGGGAACATGCAAAACCTAGCAACTCCCCATTTTCGGTAGCAACGAAAAGTTGATGCTTACTATTGCTTGAAAACTGAGAGAACCAATTTAGACGATTATCTTGCGTAAATGCGCATTCTTCAAAACGAGCATTAGTGTGCTCAATGTAAAAATTGAAGATGTCTGTAATAGCTGCAACATCGCTTAGTTGCCCTACTCTAATTTCCACGAAAGTTCCTTTTATTTTCGAGCCTTATAACGCCGCATTAAGTGGTGAGCAACGCTACCACCCTGCCTAAACCATTGTGACATAAACACTTAACCCAAAGTAAGCCGAAAATTCCAAGCGTTGGGAATCCGTCTTAAATGCTTTGTTATACGAATTTTTCCACCAATTCCCGTGTCATAAAGTGACTATGTGGATCGAGTTCATAGTTGGCAAATGGTTCACAATAGGTAAACCCGAATTTCTCATACAGATTTCGAGCTGGTTGGAAGAATTGTTGAGTGCCGGTTTCAAGGCTAACTTTGCGGTATCCCTTGTCGATAACAGTATTCAAAGCATGAGTTAACAGCTTAGTTGCAACACCGGACTTTCGGGATGAACTAGAAGTTCTCATTGATTTCAATTCAACATGACGGGGATTGAGTTGCTTGATAGCAAGACAACCTTGTAATTCACCGTTAACCCAACCGCTGAAGAATGTAATATCTGATGATTTAAGTGCATCGACATCTAGAGCATGAACACTTTCTGGAGGCGAAGTTGCATACATATCAGCCAAGTGCTCTTCGAGTAATTCAATGACTTCACCACCCGATAGATCGTCTATTTTAATTTCCATATTCCAAATTTTCCTTATTCGTATAACAGCTATTAGACCGAAAAATTCTGCATTTAAATATAGAATCTTTCTATCTAGTTTCATATGCACGGTAATCTATCACGATTAATCATAGTATTTCAGTGACTTAAAACATAGATAAACTCATTGAATGACAAAATGCAGAATGTTTCTATATAGTATGATTTTTGCGAAAATCCCACTGAACTGTACGTAAACACTGTACTCACCTTACATACCCCAAACATCAAAAAGCCTGCCATCTATGCGAACATAAATGGCAGGCTTTTATACGTTAGTTAAGCTTGTGAGTGACTGGCTTACGCGGCTTCGAAAGCGAGCGCTTTTTTCTCTACCTGACGGAAGATCAGCGTTAGTATGCCGTTCACTGCTAAGTAAAATGCGCCAGCAATGCCGAACACGGTGAGCGTGTCGTAGGTTTGGCCGTTGATACGCTGAGCGTAGCCCATCAAATCCATGATGGTGATGGTGCTTGCCAGTGACGTACCTTTGAAGACTAGAATCACTTCGTTCGAATAAGCTGGAACAGCACGGCGCAAAGCGTATGGCAGTAACACTTTAAGCGTTGCGATTTTGTCCATGCCTAGCGCGCGACATGCTTCCCACTGACCTGCTGGAATCGCGTTGAACGCACCTCTGAACAGTAGCGTGCTGTATGCGGCGGTGTTCAAAGCTAATGCTAGCATCGCACAGAACCACGGCTGGCTTAACCAAGCCCACATGAAGCTTTCACGAATCCAATCGAACTGACCCGGGCCGTAATACACCAAGAAGATCTGCACCAATAATGGTGTGCCAGTGAACAGCGTGATGATGCCGCGAGTGAACCAGTGAATGGCTGGTATTCTTAGGATTAGCGTAACCGTCATCAGCAATGACAAGATACAACCAACAAGCAGTGAAGCGCCTGTGAGTTGAATACTGGTCGCTAAGCCTTCAAGCATTTGAGAGAGGTATTGTTGATTCATGCCATTGCCCCTTTGTTACCCAAACCTTGAATAGAGAACTTACCATCAATCACTTTTACTAGTCTTTGTGTGATTAAAGTGATGACCAAGTAGATTGCTGCTGCTGTCGCGTACCAAGTAAATGCTTCGTGCGTTGCCGCTGATGTTAGTTGTGCTTGTTTCAGCAAATCTGTTACACCAATCAGCGAAACTAACGCTGTGTCTTTCAATAACACTAACCATTGGTTGGTTAATCCTGGCAGTGCGTGTCTTACCGCTTGAGGTAACACAATACGAAAGAATGCACGAGACTGAGAAATACCAAGCGCGCTTGCTGCTTCTCTCTGCCCTTTGCTTACTGCTTTCAAAGCACCACGCAAGGTTTGCGAAGCGTAAGAAGCAAAAATAAGTGACAGTGCAACAACACCAGATAAGAACGGGCTCACTTCTATGAAGTCGCCAGTGATCATGAACAGAACTTGTGTCGAACCAAAGTAGATAAACAGTACGACCAGAATTTCTGGTAAACCACGAACAATCGTCACAAATGCAGCCGTTGGCCATTTGATTGCGATACGACGAGACATCTCACCACTTGCAAACAAAACTGCTAGAACCAATCCAACCAATAGGCTTACGAACGCAAGCTGAACAGTCATCCAGCTTGCTTCGACGAGCCCTAAAGAGTAACCCGTTAATTCCATAAATTACTTACCGAAGTACTTGTTGAAGATCTTGTCGTATTCGCCGTTCGCTTTCACTGCTGCCAGTGCAACGTTAAGCTGGTCTACAAGCTCTTGGTTGCTCTTGTTTACTGCGATGCCAAAGCCGTTACCGAAGTACTCTTGGTTTGTTACTTGGCCGCCAACGTACGTTAGGTTGTCTTCTTTCTTGAACCATTCAGCTACAACAGCTGTGTCACCGAATACAGAATCGATACGACCGTTCTTCATGTCGATGAATGCATCTTGGTAGCTTGAGTAAGGTACTGCTGTTACGCCAGTCATTTGCTCAAGTAGGTAGCTCTGGTGAGTCGAACCATTTTGAACACCAACACGCTTGCCTTCTAGAGCGGCTTGGTCTGCTACTTTGCCTTCGAAAGAGATGAATGCTGCAGAGTTATCGTAGTAAGCGTTAGAGAAGTTTACTTGTTGAAGACGCGCTTCAGTGATGTCCATTGCTGAGATAGCGGCATCGTAACGTTTGAATTTAAGTGCAGGGATCAAGCTATCGAACGCTTGGTTGTGGAAAGTACATGTCGCTTTCATCTCTTCACAAAGTGCGTTTGCTAGATCTACATCAAAACCTTGGATTTGGTTGTTCTCATCCATGTATTCGAATGGTGCGTAAGTTGCTTCCATTGCGAATTTGATTTCTTCTTGAGCTGCTGCGTTGAAAGAAGCAAGGCCGATAAGTGAAGCTAGTAGAATCTTTTTCATTTTGTTACTCCGAATACTGTGTAATAGCGGCCTGTGGCCATTCTTATAATTTGATTGTTTTAATTGATGTTGTGTTTAGCTAAATCTAGTGAGTCAACTTTCTTTTAGTAACTGACTTACTTAATGAGTCAGATACTCGGCAAACTCAGGTGTCTGCGGATTAACGAATGAATCGCTGGTGCCGTGTTCCACGATGTACCCTTTCTCTAGGTACAGAACGTGGCTAGCAATTTTCTTCGCGAAATCGACTTCGTGCGTTACGACCACTTGGGTAATGCCCGTTCCGCTCAATTCTTTAATAATGCTCACGACTTGGTTGGTGATCTCAGGATCAAGCGCCGCTGTTGGTTCATCAAACAACAACACATCCGGTTTCATCATAAGAGCACGAGCAATCGCAACACGCTGTTGTTGACCGCCAGATAGTTGAAGTGGCCAAGCGTCTGCTTTGTCAGCAAGTTGAAGTGTCTTTAGTACTTCTTGAGCTTGCTTAATCGCTTCTTGCTTATCCAAACCCGCCACTTTGGTTGGTGCTTCAATCAAGTTTTCCATCACCGTCATGTGTGGCCATAAGTTGTATTGCTGGAACACCATGCCGACTTTACGACGAAGTTTAAGCCCCTGCTTCTCTTGGATTTGGCTTGAAAAGTCGAATTGCTCGTTCGCAATGTCTAATTCGCCGTTGTCCGCGATTTCTAGCAGGTTCAATACACGCAGTAATGAACTCTTGCCCGCGCCGCTTGGGCCAAGCAATACCAAGGTTTCGCCACTCTCACAGTCGAAACTGATGTCGTGAAGAACTTGGGTATCACCGTATGATTTGTTGATGCTCTTTACTTGAATACTCATGCCACAATACTGCATTAATTGTCATTTGTTGGTTATTCTATTCAATCCGAGGTTTTATGCAAGAAAAATGTATAAAAAACTACTTTGTTGAATTTTTGTAACAAATATTGCACAAAAAACAGTCGCTATAACTGGTCTTACAACCAAAAGTTGCAAGTCATTGATAAAGTTAATATCGAGACAAAAAGCAATCGTTTCGCTATCAATTTATAATCATCGTTCGATTGGTAACTTATGAGTACACTCTCCTATAAACGCCAATTTACTTGCATAAAAATTAGGGGTAACTCCCCTACTTTAGTATCGAACTGACTGAATCAGAATGCTTAGTTTTCCTTTCAGATCGTTTCGAATTATTCATTTATAGGTGAGGAAATATTGGAAATTGAGTTTCCTAGGGAGCGTCACAGCGCAATAAATGCTTTAATGGGTTCTATTCTCAACAGCAATTACTTCCCAGCGAACAACGCGCAGTACAGGCAATAAGTCATAAGCAATAAGTAACAAGTAACAAGCCATCTATTTTAAAGCGACAACACATTAAGGCAGTCATATGCAAAACGATGTCTCTTCTACGCTCGACTCAACTCAGCGACAGACTCAAAATAATCCCGATGCCAAACCTGAGAAAAAAAGCCTCAGTATTTTGTTTGAGCTCAGTAAATTCATTAAGCCTTATAAAGGTCGTGTTATTGCAGCGTTGATCGCGTTGATCTTCACGGCAAGCTTAACCCTTTCCGTCGGACACGGTATTCGTCTTCTCATCGACCAAGGTTTCAGCCAACAATCACTCTCAGATTTAGGCAGCGCGATTCAATTCATCATGGTCGTGGTCGTATTGATCTCGATTGGTACTTTCTTCCGCTTCTATTTGGTTTCTTCTGTTGGGGAACGCGTGAGTGCGGACATTCGCTTGTCGGTTTTCAATCATGTCGTTACGCTGCATCCGAGTTACTTCGAGACCAATGGCAGTGGAGACATCATGTCGCGCATCACAACGGATACCACTCTGCTTCAAAGCATCATAGGTTCATCGTTCTCTATGGCGATGCGCAGCGCGTTGATGTGTGCAGGTGCAATCATCATGTTGTTCGCGACCAATATTAAGCTGACGTTGATTGTATTGGCCTCGGTGCCGTTTATCTTGATTCCGATCCTTGTGTACGGGCGTCGTGTCAGAGCCCTATCTCGTCAAAGCCAAGATTCAATGTCTGATGTCGGCTCTTACGCAGGTGAAGCGATCGAGCACATAAAAACGGTGCAAAGCTACAGCCGAGAAGAGCAAGAGAAAGCGTCATTCGCGGTTGAAGTGGAAAAGGCGTATGAGATTGGCCGTCAGCGTGTAAAACAGCGCGCGATTCTTATATCTGGCGTTATCGTGATTGTATTCAGTGCTATCGCAGGCATGCTTTGGGTTGGCGGCAGTGATGTTATTAACGGCACTATGTCAGCAGGTGATTTAGCCGCGTTTGTGTTCTACGCAATCATGGTTGCTTCGTCATTAGGTACGATCTCTGAAGTGATGGGCGAACTGCAACGCGCGGCAGGTGCGACCGAGCGATTAATCGAGATCCTACAAGTTGAAAGCCATATTGTTGCGCCAGTCACGAATCCAACTTCGCTTGCTAACGTAACGCCAGAGGTCGCATTTGATGATGTGACCTTCTGTTACCCATCAAGACCGGACCAGCCCGCAACAAGCAACCTCACGCTCACTGCCCATGAAGGCAAAGTATTGGCACTGGTTGGCCCATCTGGCGCAGGTAAAACTACCCTATTCGAGCTGCTGCAACGTTTCTACGACCCACAAGTGGGTAAAGTGACGTTAGGCGGCGTTGAACTAAATCAGTTTGATCCTAACGAGCTAAGAAAGCAGATGGCATTGGTGCCGCAGCAACCTGCTCTGTTCAGTAATGATGTGTTCCATAACATTCGCTACGGCAACCCGCAGGCAACAGACGAGCAAGTTATCGAAGCGGCTAAGAAAGCACACGCGCACGAGTTTATTCAGAACCTACCAGATGGCTACAACAGCTTTCTTGGTGAGCGTGGTGTAAGGCTTTCTGGTGGGCAGAGACAACGTATTGCCATCGCACGTGCCATCTTGAAAGATCCGAATATTCTATTGTTGGATGAAGCAACCAGTGCACTAGACAGCGAAAGTGAGCATCACGTACAACAAGCGTTAGAAGAGTTAATGCGTGGCAGAACGACGATCATTATCGCCCATCGATTATCAACAATTAAACACGCCGACCAGATTGCGGTGCTCGATAAAGGACAGCTAGTAGACATCGGCGACCACCAGTCTCTCATCAATAGCTGCGAATTGTACCAACGCTTGGTTGAGCTGCAGTTCAAACACCTTAGTGCCTAACCATTGCGTGCAGGTGTAACTAAGTGACTGACATTGTGTGGTTTCGAGCTTCAAAAACTTGAATCACACGTGTTGCAGTTTTGTTAATTTGGCGGTAGGGTTTTATTCCAATAACAACTTATCCCGATGAAGGGTAAGTCGATAACGTTAATTACACAGATAAGCATAAGAGAGTTCGCATGGAAGCACTATTATCTGACTACCCGGTAGTAACAGAAATCCCTGTCGCTTGGGGAGAAATGGACGCACTCAATCACGTTAACAACGCAGTATATTTTCGCTATTTCGAAACCGCTCGCTTAGATTTTTTCAAACACGTCGAGCTAATGGAAGAGATGGCGATTACCAAAGTTGGTCCTGTTCTAGGTGACACTTACTGTAAGTATTTCCGCCCAGTCACGTATCCAGATACCTTGATGGTTGGCTCACGTGTTACCGACATTCAAGATGACCGGTTCATTATGGAATACGCGATTGTCAGTAAGGCTCAGCAGAAACTGACGACCATCGGCACCGCAACTATCGTGATGTTTGATTTTGCTTCAAACCAAAAAGCCCTGCTCTCGTTACGCTTAACCAATGAAATCGAAAAGATGAACACGTTGAAAAGCCCATGCTTCAAACAAGAAGCCGTGACAGAATAACGTATTCGCTGATTGAGAAAGACTCAGAAAGTTTCAGACATTAAAAAGGCCACTCGATTGAGTGGCCTTTTGTTTATTGGTTCAGAATGCTTATCAGCGGTTAAGACTTATAGACCTTGAGTGCTCTCGACCTTGGAAGCTATAAACCTTGAACCCTATAGACCTTGGACGTACTGAGCGTTAGTTCGAACTTCAACCATCTGCTCTAGGTTCTGTTGTGAACCTTCTACGCCGTTCAGTAGCGCTTCGAAATGCTTGATAAGCTCGACTTTATCTTTCACTTCTTTAGAACCTGCACCGATGTTGGTTAGGTCAATGAAGAACTCGTCGAACAGACCAGAGAAATCTGTCACTGCGTCATGGTTCAAAAACTGCTCGTGGTTGTAAATGCTTGGGTAGCCACCCTTCTGTTTATCAACCGCGAAAGAGATGCCTTTCACGTTGGTAATCGTGGTTGCTTTCTCACACTTCAACATACAACCCGCTTCAATACTTGGCTTGTTACAACCCACTGTTCTTTGGAAGAAACACTGACGGCTAGTCATCATCAAGATTGGGTGGTAAATGCTGTAGAACAGTTTGAAGTTCTCTGGACGACGAATATGACGAATCTGACCTTTGTTGATCTCGTTCGAAATGAATGCGCCAGCACAGTTAAGCTCTTCTTTCAAAGTAACCAGTGCGTGAGAGTTGGTTGTGTTCATGAACGGGCCTGCAACCCACTCAATTCCCATCTCATAAGCTTTGTAAGCAATACCCGTGTTGTTAGTCACGATGCGAGCTGGCTTGATCTCTTCTAGAATACGAACCGCTTCGTCGTAATCTTTACCGATCAATACCGCTGGGAACCAAGGAATCAAACGTGGGTTTGCTGCCAAGATGTCGATGTATTTGTTACAACGCTTCTTGAAGCTTTCTGGCAGTTTGAAGTAAACATCCGCGTCAGTCACATCACATAGGTGTAAGTCTTCAACGTCAGCGATAAGCATCGACATAGTCGGCTTCTCGTTCACTTTAGGGTGTTGAGGCAGTGCAGGCACTTCAACGTGCTTAATCACTTCCACAGAACCGTTCAGAATGAAGTCGATCTCGTCTTTCAGATCCGAAACCTCTTTAAGAGGAATCAGCAAGCCCGCATCCACTTCACTGAAGTCGTGGCTCTCTAGTGTGTGAACCGCACTCTTCACGTTTTTGAATCGCTTCTCAAGTAGCTCTTGAGTAATAGCCTTCTCTTCAACCGCTTTCAATAGCGATTTAGATTGAAGGGTAAAGTTCTCTTTTGGCGTGTTCACAGTCACCGTAAATGGTTGACCCACTTTTGCACTGAACGACAGGGCTACTGGTGTCTTACGAATATCAAGGAACTCGATCTTGTCACGCATTTCGTTACCAAGAACGTCTTTCGCTTGGTGAAGTTCGTTGGTCACTTCTTGAATTTGTACTACTGAGATTTCGTTGTTCTGCTCCGTCGCTTTCTCAACAGCGTAGTTCATGCTGTTGTCGCGCGGGTTATCGATGAACATGTCTTTCGTTAGGTTGCCCTTTAGGAAAGAGTTGGTGAAATCACGGTTGAATACTTTGTGCAGGTTCGAATCGTCTTCGATCAACAAACCACTTTCTACAAAGCTATCAATCTGTTTACGCCATGTGTCTACCACGGTGTAAACGTAGTGTGCGCCTTTAATACGGCCTTCTACTTTCAGTGAGTCGACTTTCGCGTCAACCAATTCAGGTAGGTCGTAGTATGCTGAGTTATCTTTCAGGTTGAGTGGGAACTTGTTGCCTGCATTGGTGATTTCGTATTCATCACGACACGCTTGGCTGCAACGACCACGGTTACCTGAGTTACCCACACTTACTGAGCTTGAGTAACATTGACCAGAGAATGCGATACACAGAGCGCCGTGTACGAACACTTCGGTTAGTACATCGTGATCGTGTGCCACTTCCGTCAGCATCTTGATTTCAGGCAGGTTCAACTCACGAGACAAGTTAACGCGCGTCGCGCCAATCTTAGACAAGAACTTAATCTGGCCTTCGTTGTGCGTAGTTAACTGAGTCGACGCGTGAACGTCTAACGATGGGAAATGCTTCTTAACCAGGTTGAATAAACCCAAGTCTTGAACAATGATGCCATCGACTTTGGTGTTCACAAGCTGGTTCAGCAGTTTGGTGATGCTCTTAGTCTCGTGCTCCAGTAGCACAACGTTAAGAGTCAGGAACACTTCACAGCCGTATTCATGAGCAAGGCGAATCACACCATTCAATTCGTCTAACGATAGGTTAGAGGCTCTGTTACGAGCGTTGAATGTGTCTAAACCACAATAAACTGCATTAGCACCCGCTACGATGGCGGCTTTTATCGCTTCTACATCGCCACCTGGGGCTAATAACTCAATTTTTCTGCTCATTTTTGAAGTCGCTCACTTACTTATAATTTTTAAGCCGCGTATTCTACCCACATCACGATCTCTTTACCACCGTACAACACTTTTCAAACTAAATGACCTCAATAATGCCGAACGAATCCGATCTACCTATCCTTTATTCTTTGCGCCGTTGCCCTTATGCAATGCGCGGACGAATGGGCATCGCACTATCACAGCAAAAAGTGTTACTTCGAGAAATCATTACCAAAGACAAGCCTAGCGAACTATTAGCCAGTTCGCCAAAAGGGACAGTACCGGTATTGGTGTTACCCAACGGACAAGTCATTGAACAAAGCTTGGATGTGATGAACTGGGCACTTCAACAGAACGATCCTCAAGATCTTCTGCGTTCAAGTGAGCCAATACTTAGCGAACAAGTGCAGCAACTCATTAAAACCAACGATGAAGAATTTATTAGCTATTTAGAAAAGTATCGTGCATCGTTTCGTTACCGAAACATTGATGTTGAACAACGCCGACAAGCCTGCGAAACCTTCATTAGTCAGCTGGAAGCGCGACTCACCGATCAGCCCTACTTTTTTGGAGAAACCCCAAGCTTGGCCGATTTTGCGGTGATGCCTTTTGTCAGCCAGTTTGTGCGAGTCGAAAAGAAGTGGTTTGTGAAATCGGAATATCAAAACGTAGGACGTTGGTTAAGAGCGCATCTCGAAAGTAAGCTCTACACCCAAGTAATGAAGCAATACCCTTTGTGGAATGAAACCAAGCACGATTGTCTTTTTGGTGGATAATGGTAATTCAAGGATAGAGAAAGCGTAGTAATCAAGATAAGTACGTGACACTGTATCTTCTTTGTAATGAGCAGATATTCAAAGGCTTAACTGGGTTTCCGTTGTCTCTTTACCGGTAACTACTGTCTCTTAACTAGCGACCACAGTCTAAGCTAAGCCTTTTGTTCATTTTAAACCAATCACTTAATCGCAATCGAAATCTCGACTTCAGTTTCACCTTTGTAGAATTCGAAATCTGTTGTGTAAGCTCGAACATGTGGGCAGTCTGCTGCGTTGAAATACGCCCACACTTCACCCCATAGGTCGATCACAGCTTGCGGTAATTCACCCTCAACAGAAAACGTTAAGTACTTGCCTGCTTCGATATTGGTTTCAACTAGATTATCTAAACTATTATCGGTAAGCGCATTGGTACACGCGATAACATCAAACTCGCCCGTAAAATCTGACTCGTAGTTGGTGTAAACGCCGTATACCTTTGAGTCTGGGGTCAGCTTAGGAAAAGCTTGTTCGAAAAAGCCTTGCCACAATTGCCCAATTTGCGCCTTAGCCGGATCAACCTCATCGGTATTGTTGGTTCTTACCGAGAAACCATATGCTTTTACCGCTTCTAATATTTGTTCTTTCACTCTTCTATTTCCTAAGCCATTTTCTTAAACCAGAAGGTTCAGTACGCGTTGAATCGAATTCTAATCTTGAATCTCTTTGTGTCCGCACTTTTCACACACAACATGACGAGAAAACTCATCCATAGAGGCGATAAAAGGCCCCAAAAACCACCCTTTAATTAAGCCTGCGATAAATTCATGTCGCTTTTGGTTTGGCTTGCCTGCAAATGCACTTTCCTTTCTAACCAAAACAACAACGTGTTGCGTGCGTTCACGACAAGATGTGCAGTAGCCTTGTTCTATTGAATTATTCATATGTCACCCTATGACGTTTTGAAAGATATTTGCTTAAAATGAGGGTTGTCGACACACACTTCTAATTCGATAATTTCAGTCAACACAACAAGTTGTTCTCGACCTTCAACACTTAGCTTGATGCACTCTTCTCGGTCTTGGTTACGCTTAGTATCTAAAGCAACACCTTCAACCCATTCACCAGAATTCAAAGTCAGCTTAATTGGGTACCGGTGCATACACACAATTTCAATATAATCGTAATCACTGCAACTAATCATAATGCCTCCCATTCATCCATCACGCTAATGCGGCACGCTGTACTATGCAAACTGTTTATAATCAATCATTTACTTAGATCACATTGCTTACCTTTAATCACATAAGCGAATTTAAGTTAAGTTTAGTCTCGCTGTAGTCATTCACGTTTCTTTTACTCACGCTTATTTATTCTTGCACCATTAAATAACAATCGAGAATAAAACAATGAAATACATCAACCAGTTACACGTGTTAGCTTTCTTGGGTTTAGTCGCTTCAATGATGGCGTTTAGTGCGAGTGCTGCCTCAGAAGTCGATGCGAGCCACTTCGCCAATGGCAAAACCAAATATCGACAGCTTTGTCAGGTGTGTCATGGCGACAAAGGTCACGGAGACGGGCCTACAGCCGCTTCATTGCCACACAAGCCCGCTAACATCGCTAATAAATTGAGCGGCTTTTTTACCAGTCCAAGTTCTTTGGCGGATGACATTTTAGAAGGCGATGTAGAGCAAGGCAGGCCAGCGTGGCAAGGTGTAATCACAAAGCAAGATGCTCTGGATATTCTGACGTACGTAGAAGCAATTCAGTAAGTTTTCACTTGTTTGAGTATTCTTGTATAAACATCATGTGGGAATATATTTTCACGCGAAGCTATATCGGGAAGGCGACTACTTGAGCGCCTTCCAGTATTGGTAAAGTCCACCGATATCTGAAGAACACATCAGCGACATTGCACCTTTGATTTGCTCTTCGCTCCATTCCCACCATTTCATTTCTAATAGCAGTGTAATTTCCGCTTCGCTAAAGCGGTATCGAATGTGGCGTGCTGGGTTCGAACCGACAATCGAGTATGGTGCAACGTCTTTAGTCACAACCGCTCGACTTGCAATGATAGCCCCATCACCGACCTTAACACCGCTCATAATCATCGCTTCTGTACCGATCCACACATCGTTACCAATCACAGTGTCGCCTGAGCGTTCAAAGCCGTCTATCGCACCTTCAAACTTCTCATCCTCTTGATAGAAAAACGGGAATGTACTCACCCACTGGTTTTGATGGCCTTGGTTGCCCGCCATCATGAACACGGCGCCAGAACCAATCGAGCAATAGCTACCGATGATTAACTTATCGATGTCGCTTCTATCCGGTAAAAGGTAACGCGCACAGTCATCAAAGCTGTGGTTATGGTAGTAACCCGAGTAATAACTGTGCTCGCCCACAATGATATTTGGGTTAGTCACTTGTTCTTTGAGTGACTTGCCGACAAACGGGCTTTCAAAATAGTTTTTCATGTTTGTACTCTTAGTTTCGTTCTTTTAGTTAGGTACTTTTGTTGCTTGGTTCTTCACAAGCGTTTTTTAGAGCCTACGTTCTCTTAATTTTAGAGCCCCTAAGCCCTATCGACCGCCCGCAATATCAATAAATGAGCCAGTGACATATGAAGCTTCATCTGATAACAACCAAGCGATAGAGTTCGCGACTTCTTCTGGTGTGCCACCTCGTTGTAACGGTAGCTGCGAAGCTAGTCTGTCTACGCGATCAGGCTCTCCGCCGTCTGCGTGCATCTCAGTATAAATACAACCTGGCCTTACGCCATTCACTCGGATGTTACGCGCTGCAAGCTCAAGTGATAGTCCTTTGGTCAGTGAATCCATCGCACCTTTCGATGCTGCGTAATCCACATACTCAAACGGTGCACCTGTGCGAGAAGCGGCAGACGATACATTCACAATCGACCCTGTACCATCGGCTTGTTTGATAAAGGCTTTACTGCATAAGAAACAGCTTGAGACATTCGATTTCATGACCTTTTCAAAGCGATCAATCTCGATGTCTTCTAGTACAGATTGGGTAAATAAGATGCCAGCGTTATTGACCAAGTGGGTAATTGGCCCAAGCTTATGACGGGCAATTTCGAACAGGGACTTTACGTCAGATTCTACCGACACATCGGCACGCACACAGATAGCAGTACCGCCCTGATCGCGTATCTCATTCACCAGTTCATCAGCTCTTGATTCATTGTGTATGAAATTGACACACACCGCATAGCCTTGTTTTGCTAATAGCTTCGATGTAGCGGCACCAATGCCTCGGCTTCCGCCTGTAACGATTACGATCTTGTTCATGAAATCTCCTAACTAGCTGACTTTTATTTATCTGATTGTTGTTATGCACATACTCTATTGTGAGCTTCGTGTTATTGCATTTGGCCTTGTTACTTAAGTGATTTAGGGCTCGCTATCTGAACCCACTTTGCACGCCACGCTTGTGCAGCAAAGCCATCTGGCCAAAACTCAGTTTGCTTTTGGATTAAACCATCAACAACCGTGTGAAAGGTAATCACGCGATCGTTTAATACGCTGTCCGTCACTGATACATCGGTCACGACGGTATCACCTTCGCAAACAATCGAGTTCAGCTCAAACTTCCAAATCCCATTCGCTGGGTATTCAGAGTTGATCGCTGTGAAGTTATCACGCCCTACCGTCAATTCAGACGACTGAGGCCAATAACCTTGAAAATCTTCCGCTAGCCATTCGGCCGCTTTGGCAAAGTCGTTGGTGCGCATTGCGTCCCAAAAACCTAATACCACGTCTTTTGATGTCATTATTCTTCCTTAAATTATCAAGTCCGTTAAAAGCGATTAAGCATATTTACCAATGATCGTTAAAAGATCATCGACATTATTAGCAATGTAATCGGGTTTGGTTTGCCAGTTTTCGGGTTCAGAGCGGCTATAACCCGCTGCTACCGCAATGACTTTTGCTTTATCGCCAAGTGCAGCTTCGATATTGCGTGCAAACTGTGTGTCCGCTTCATGATCGCCGATATACATCAAACAGAGTTCATCGGTTTGCGCTTTATCAAAGATATTTTTAACACACTTGATACCACCGAATGGATGCGGTTTTTGGTTGCCATTTGATACGTCGTCATAACCGACAACCGATTTAAACAAATCACCAATGCCATAACTGTCGAGTACACCACGAATATTCAATTGAGAGTTTTGAGAGCAAATACCATGAGGAAGATGGGCGAACTGGCTAATCACCACTTCCATTCCATCAAACAGCGCGACTGGCGTTTGATTTTTCTCTTGATGCTCGGCCCACATTCCACCCGCTATCAACATTTCGTCATGTGATAACCCGTAATAATCGACATATAAGGCTTGCCAGTTTTTAGCGCCGTGGTTGGCTTCATGATAAAGCGCTTCACTCAACAAGTATTTGGGTAAATTATCACCTGACAAGTGTGGAGCAACCGCAGAGATTATATCTTTGGTAATCGCGATATTTTTGGGAACAGAATTGACTAAGGTTCCATCATAATCCCATAGAATGGCATCTAATTTCATACACTATCTCTTTGTTTAAATTAACAATTTGAATTTATCATTCAAAAGCGTATTAAGGGAAATCTTATTGTCTTGAATTTCAAAATTTATCTAATCAGAGCAAAGCTAGATAACAATCCGTTGCTCGCGAGCAAAAACCAAACAGCCTTTACTCACATCACTGCTTTATCAATTGCAATATATGCGTATAATCCCCGCTCCATTGCGCTATCGCCATTAAAAATAGCGCCTTTCAACATTTTTAATGAGTACCCAATGTCGAAACTATTTTTCAAAGGCCGTATCGAAACAAGACAGAACCACGTTCTTGCAGGCTACAACGTAAACCGCGATGTGAAAGCGGGTACTGAAGAATCTCCAATTGCTGTAATGGTTCAAACTGACGCACGTAAAGCAGAAGTCGAAGCACTAGCTGCTGAAAATACTATCTTCGTTACCGTTACAGTAAACGCGGACAAAGAAGAGAACACCATCGAGCTTGATACTCTACTAAACAAGCCAAAAACGATGACGTTTGAAAAGACCCCTAACCGTAATGATCCATGCTCTTGCGGTAGCGGTAAGAAATACAAGAAGTGTTGCGCATAAGGCTTCTCACTAAAACTACCAATAGCGCGATGAATTAAGTAATACCTAACGGGAAGATCATTGAGGTCTTCCCGTTTTTATTTGTATAAGCCAAACTCAATCTAAGTTGTCTGGTGTACGTAAATTGGTTCCACATTTTGTACATTTATAGTCACCGTTTTCGCCACTTGAAGATAGCGACGATAAAATCATTCCAAGCAACCCTGGCTTCTTTTCATGTTGTGGCGCTTTTTCGGCTTGGTTACTGAACATAGTGTACTTGTGGAGTGTCAGTTCCTTACAGTTACAGCAGAACGCTCTCGTCTTCTCACTTCCATACATAATATCTATCGCCTTAATTCAAAGCACAAACCACATATATGACAAATATGCCACACGTTGAATTAAATCTAAACATATTCATGAAGTTATGAGCAAACCAAAACGTTGAAAGCAACGCGCGGCATTAATGACCATTACACGTGTCGATGAACAAAGTTATTCAATTCACTCACGCTTCTGATTATGTGAACCTCTTTCTCTTTTGCGTGAAATTCTAATCGCGCTCTAAAGTCATCATTCCAAAATTTTGGGCAGAGTTTTAGTGTCTTATAACTTTGTATCGTACCTTTTATAACTGAACTTCCATCAGGCCAGCCTTCAGGTTTAACGAACATCCCTTTTAGCATTCGCTTTGTGACGAACCAGTAACTAATGGGATAAGGAAGGTCGATATAAACCAAGGTATCAGCTGCACCTAAACGTGCATTGAATGAACCTAATGGGCCAAATCCATCGATGATCCAGCTTTCTGACTTAAGTATACTCTCATGAGCCTGCTCGAATACTTCACGTTCAACAAACTCTCCACTGGCCTTATAAACAATAGAGTCCAACTGGTGAAGCTCTATACCTGTAGCTAGCGCTAACGCTTTGCTGACTGTGGACTTTCCACTCCCAGGCTTGCCAAAAACCGCGATCTTTCTCATATGACTTCCTCTCTATTCAGATAAAACCCATAAGACAGATACAAAAAACCCACCTTACGGGTGGGTTCGATAAACAAAACGCATCAACAATCCCACCATTCCTATGGAATGATGATAATTCGTTGGTTAGATGGCGCTAAATTCAGTTTCATAAAACTACTTTTATATATTGTTGCTTAATTGTCAACACAATGACTAATGAGCGATATCATCGTCATATCGCACCCACTAATAGTCTTAATGAGTGCTTATTGGTCTTGGTTATTTAGCTTTCTTTTTCGCCACTGCCGCTTCCGATAGCTTGCTTAATACGCCCGATATTTTCTTAACTAACTCGTCACAGCCATTGATCGCGTGACGTTCTACCAAGTAATTAGGATCGTTGTAAGATAACCATACTTTCTTACTAGAATCTTCAGTGACTAACACCTTCTGCGGTAAATCTATCGCGACTTCTTGAGCACATTGCATTAATGGTGTCCCTACTTTCGGGTTACCAAAGATGATGACTTCCGTTGGTCTCAATTCAAGATCGACCTTACTCGCGTTTTTCTGATGGTCGATTCTCGCAAACAAGGTCAAACCTTTGCTCTTGGCGATTTCTTCAAAGCGGTCAGCAGTCTCTTTCACTGAGTAATTACTTTGGTATTTAATCAAACCATCAGAAGCCGCAGCTGAAAATGATGCCGAGAGTAAAATGGCGCATAGTGGTAGTAATGCCGATCAGTTAAGAAATTTGTGAGATCATTTGACCGATCCTCAAAAGGCTTCAAAATCCGATATTAGGAAACTAATATCGGATTTTTTTATGTCTTTAGAAAGCCAACTTGCCAATACTTTTCGGTCATGTAATACCTTCCACCACTTTGATAAATACTCTGACATCCTTAGTCCAGAGCTTATCCAACAAGGCTTTGAGCA